>NZ_JBHVYK010000077.1:21526-22838 GCF_042880855.1 Streptomyces sp. NPDC058291 | reverse complement strand
GTGCTGGTTGGGTGGTCTGTTTTTTTTATAAATCAACCACACCGTCCGGCTGGCCGGGGGGGGGGGGGCCCCGGCCCGCCGCCCCCCGCCCCTCACGCGTTCGCCTCAGACGGCGTCGCTCTCGTCGCTCTCGTCGATCAGGTAGTGGGTCTCGTCGAAGATCCAGACCACGACCATGATCGCGCCCGCCACCACGTACTCCAGCATCACGCCGGGGCCACATAAGCCTTACGCAGATTCTCGTCCGGGCCGAGCGGCGCGGTCGAGGCCCTGCGGAACGGATCCCGCGCCAGTATCCGCACGGCCCGGTCGACCTGGGCCTGGCGAGAGCCCGGCAAAGTGTCGTATGCCTCGCGCGCCTCGAGGGTGAACTGGACCCGGTACCCGCTCATGTCCGCAGTGTGCCGGCCCGCGATACCGTCGGCGCATGAGCATTCGCGCCGTGGTCTGGGACGTTGACGACACTCTCTTCGACTACACGACCGCCGACCGCGAGGGCATGCGGTCGTATCTCACCGCCGAGCGGCTGCTCGGCCGGTTCGGGACGGCGGAGGAGGCCCTCGCGCGCTGGCGGGAGGTGACCGACCAGCAGTGGGCGCGGTTCTCGGCGGGCGGGATGACCTTCGAGGACCAGCGCCGCGACCGGGTGCGGGCGTTCCTGGAGCGGCCGGAGCTGACCGACGACGAGGCGGACGCCTGGTTCCAGCGGTACATCAGGCACTACGAGGCAGCCTGGTCCCTCTTCCCGGACGTCCTGCCCGTGCTGGACGCCCTCGCCGCCAGCCACCGCCACGCGGTGCTGTCGAACTCCAGCATCCGGGTGCAGGACCACAAGCTGCGCGTCCTCGGCGTCCACGACCGCTTCGAGTCCATCCTGTGCGCCGCGGAACTCGGCGTCTCCAAGCCGGAGGCCGGCGCCTTCCTCGCGGCCTGCGAGGCTCTCTCCCTGCCTCCGCACGAGGTGGCCTACGTCGGCGACCACCCGGAGATCGACGGACAGGGCGCCGCCGACGCCGGACTTCTCTCCGTGTGGATCGACCGCTACGGCGGCGGGGCCACCGTCGAGCTGCCGTCCGGACGGCACCGGATCGTCAGCCTCGCCGAACTTCCCGCGATCCTCGGCTCGGATACCCGTTTTGGAGCGCAGTCCACCTTCGGGTAATGTTCTTCCTGCGCCGCCGGGAGCGGGCCGAAAGGCCGGAACCGGGGGAGTGAAACTAGAACAAGATCCCCTACAGGGCTTGCGTTCCAGTGGCCTATGGTGTAATTGGCAGCACGACTGATTCTGGTTCAGTTAGTCTAGGTTCGAGTC
>NZ_JBHVYK010000077.1:0-21427 GCF_042880855.1 Streptomyces sp. NPDC058291 | reverse complement strand
TAGCACGCCGCCCTCTCAAGGCGGTAGCGCCGGTTCGAATCCGGTCGGGGGTACGCAACAGGAAAGGCCCTCCACTTCGGTGGGGGGCCTTCGCCGTGTCCGCTCCCGGTTCCTCCCCGCGAAGTCGAGGTCGAGATCGAGATCGAGCGAGCCTATGCCCGGTGCATCAACCGGCAGTAGGGCACGAGCAGTTGGGTGTCGGGGGGACGTCACCACGAGGCCCCGGGGAGCGGCCCGCGCTCACCTGATCAATTGCCTGGAGCGGGGCGGGAAGGCGCCCGGCCAGGTCTCCGCTCGGCGCCGGAGAAGGAAGGGTCGCCGCGGCGTTGAGGCTGCCCTTGCTCCTTCGGCGGTGTCCGCCGGTTCAGCCGGTCCTGCGCAGAGCCTCCGACAGGCGGGCCGCCGCGTCGATGACGGCCTGGGCGTGCATGCGGCCCGGGTGCCGCGTCAGTCGCTCGATGGGGCCCGAGACGGAGACGGCGGCCACCACGCGGTTGGAGGGGCCGCGCACCGGAGCCGACACCGACGCTACGCCCGGCTCGCGCTCGCCGATGGACTGGGCCCAGCCGCGACGCCGGACGCCCGACAGGGCCGTCGCCGTGAAGCGGGCGCCCTGCAGGCCGCGGTGCAGCCGCTCGGGCTCCTCCCAGGCCATCAGGATCTGCGCCGAGGAGCCGGCCTTCATGGTGAGCGTCGAGCCGACCGGAACCGTGTCCCGAAGGCCGGACAGGCGTTCCGCCGCGGCCACGCAGATGCGCATCTCCCCCTGGCGGCGATAGAGCTGCGCGCTCTCGCCGGTGATGTCGCGCAGGTGGGTGAGCACCGGGCCGGCGGTGGCCAGCAGCCGGTCCTCGCCGGCGGCCGCGGCCAGCTCGGCCAGCCGGGGGCCCAGGATGAAACGCCCCTGCATGTCGCGCGCCACCATGCGGTGGTGTTCCAAAGCCACGGCCAGGCGGTGGGCCGTGGGTCGTGCGAGTCCGGTGGCAGCGACCAAGCCTGCGAGGGTGGCCGGACCGGACTCCAGGGCGCTCAGGACAAGGGCTGCCTTGTCCAGGACGCCGACGCCGCTACTGTTGTCCATGAAACGATACTCCCGTCTCACTCTGTGAAACGCAAGTTCATTTTTCCGTGAGACGCGCAACCCTTGGACACATGGCGGCCCGCAGACCAACGGGCCTGGCGGCGGGTGCCCGGCTAACAGGGGCGAGGGCGTCGCCTCCACAAGATCTCTAGTTGGGCCGGTGCACCTTTGCCGGCCGGAGGGAAAGCGATGGGTAGGACACTCGCGGAGAAGGTCTGGGACGACCACGTCGTCCGGCGCGCAGAGGGCGAGCCCGACCTCCTCTTCATCGATCTGCACCTGCTGCACGAGGTGACCAGCCCCCAGGCATTCGACGGCCTGCGTCAGAACGGCCGCCCCGTGCGCCGTCTCGACCTCACCATCGCGACCGAGGACCACAACACCCCGACCCTCGACATCGACAAGCCGATCGCCGACCCGGTCTCCCGCATCCAGCTGGAGACGCTGCGCAAGAACTGCGCCGACTTCGGCGTGCGGCTGCACCCGCTCGGCGACGTCGAGCAGGGCGTCGTGCACGTCGTCGGCCCGCAGTTGGGTCTGACCCAGCCCGGCATGACCGTGGTCTGCGGCGACTCCCACACCTCCACGCACGGCGCCTTCGGCGCGCTGGCGTTCGGCATCGGCACCTCGCAGGTCGAGCACGTGCTGGCCACGCAGACGCTGCCGCTGGCCCGCCCCAAGACCATGGCGATCACGGTCGACGGCGAGCTCCCCGACGGCGTCACCGCCAAGGACCTGATCCTGGCGATCATCGCTCGGATCGGCACCGGCGGCGGTCAGGGCTACATCCTGGAGTACCGCGGCTCCGCCATCGAGAAGCTCTCGATGGAGGCGCGGATGACCATCTGCAACATGTCGATCGAGGCCGGCGCCCGCGCGGGCATGATCGCCCCCGACGAGACGACCTTCGCGTACCTCGAGGGCCGCGCCCACGCTCCCCGGGGCGAGGACTGGGACGCCGCCGTCGCGTACTGGAAGACGCTGAAGACCGACGACGACGCCGAGTTCGACGCCGAGGTGGTCATCGACGCCACCGCGCTGTCGCCGTTCGTCACCTGGGGCACCAACCCGGGCCAGGGCGCGCCGCTTTCGGCCGAGGTCCCCGACCCCGCTTCGTACGAAGACGCTTCGGAGCGTCTGGCCGCCGAAAAGGCCCTGGAATACATGGGGTTGGAGGCCGGGCAGTCGCTGCGCTCCATCAACGTGGACACCGTCTTCGTAGGTTCCTGCACCAACGGCCGTATCGAGGACCTGCGCGCCGCCGCCGCGATCGTCGAGGGCCGCAAAATCGCCGACGGCGTGCGGATGCTGGTCGTCCCCGGCTCGGCGCGGGTCGGTCTGCAGGCCGTCTCCGAGGGTCTGGACGTCGTCTTCAAGGAGGCCGGCGCCGAATGGCGGCACGCGGGCTGCTCGATGTGCCTCGGCATGAACCCCGACCAGCTGGCGCCGGGTGAGCGCTCCGCGTCCACCTCCAACCGCAACTTCGAGGGCCGACAGGGCAAGGGCGGTCGTACCCACCTGGTGTCGCCGCAGGTCGCGGCCGCCACGGCCGTCCTGGGCCACCTGGCCTCCCCGGCCGACCTGTCCGACGCCGAGACCCGTACGCCCGCTGGAGTCTGATCAGTCATGGAAGCATTCACCACGCACACCGGCCGGGCCGTCCCGCTGCGCCGCTCCAACGTCGACACCGACCAGATCATCCCTGCTCACTGGCTCAAGAAGGTCACGCGGGACGGGTTCGAGGACGGGCTGTTCGAGGCCTGGCGCAAGGACGAGTCCTTCATCCTCAACCGCCCCGAGCGCGAGGGCGCGACCGTGCTGGTCGCCGGCCCCGACTTCGGCACCGGCTCCTCCCGCGAGCACGCCGTCTGGGCGCTGCAGAACTACGGCTTCAAGGCCGTGATCTCCTCCCGCTTCGCCGACATCTTCCGCGGTAACTCGCTGAAGAACGGCCTGCTCACGGTGGTGCTGGAGCAGAAGACCGTGGACGCGCTCCAGGAGCTCACGGAGAAGGACCCGCAGGCCGAGATCACGGTCGACCTGGAGGCCCGCGAGGTGCGCGCCGAGGGGATCACCGCCTCCTTCGAGCTGGACGAGAACTCCCGCTGGCGGCTGCTGAACGGGCTGGACGACATCTCCATCACCCTCCAGAACGAGGGCGACATCGCCGCCTACGAGGCCAAGCGCCCGTCGTACAAGCCGAGGACGCTCCAGGTCTGAGCCGCAGGCCCGGGAAGCGCCGGGCAGGTCGAGTTTCGGCCACCGCGACACCCCCGCCGTACCCCCGATCCCACCGATCGGGGGTACGGCCGCGTCTGCACCCGTTCGGCCCTGTGGGTCCTCGTCGTATTTGTCAACTTCCCACGTTAGGGCGGTTGTTGCCGGGGTACGCGCGGGATGAGGACGTGACCTCCCGAAGTGCCCGGACGGCCGTCCGAGGCGGCAGTTGCCCCCTGGGCGGGCGACAACTCGCCCCAGATGGCACAATCTGTGCATGGAACACGACGGCCAACTCGAGCTCTATACGGCGGTCGCGAACCAACTCAAGGAAGCGCACGCGACCGTGCGCGCACTGCAAGTCCCGGAGGGCGTACGGATGGCGCTGACCCGGAAGCTGCTGGTCATTACGGCCGCGGCCAAGCACGATCTCGCCGATGCGACAAGGCGTCTGGAGCGGTTCATGGCGGACCTCGACGAGGGGCGAACGCCCGAAGAGGAACGTTGATCGCCTCCGGAGCAGCCGATTTCGTTGCGGCACAAGGGTGATTAGCCCGTTTCGTGTTTGATTTGCGGTATATATCTGCCTAACGTGCGAAAAAGCTTGAACAGTTTCGTTCCGGCTAATGTCTCCGAAGGGGAAGACGTGAACAAGGCGCAGCTCGTAGAAGCGATTGCCGACAAGGTGGGCGGCCGCCAGCAGGCCGCCGACGCGGTCGACGCGGTCCTGGACGCCATCGTCCGCGCGACGGTCGCCGGCGACCGGGTCTCGGTCACCGGCTTCGGTTCGTTCGAGAAGGTCGACCGGCCGGCCCGCTACGCCCGCAATCCCCAGACGGGCGAGCGGGTTCGGGTCAAGAAGACGTCCGTCCCGCGCTTCCGCGCAGGCCAGGGCTTCAAGGACCTGGTGAGCGGGTCGAAGAAGCTCCCGCGCGGTGGCGAGGTCGCCGTCAAGAAGGCGCCCAAGGGCAGCCTCTCCGGCCCGTCCGCCACCATCGCGAAGGCCGCGGGCAAGAAGGCCGCCACCAAGAAGGCCGCGACCGCCTCGAAGACGGCGGCGGCGAAGAAGACCACCGCCAAGAAGACCACCGCGGCGGCGAAGAAGACCACCGCGAAGAAGACCACGGCGACGGCGAAGAAGACCGCCGCCCAGCCGAGCGCCGCCAAGACGACGGCGACGACGAAGACCGCCGCGAAGAAGACGACGGCCAAGAAGGCTCCGGCCAAGAAGGCGACGGCCAAGTCGGCCCCCGCCGCGAAGTCGACCGCGCGCAAGACCACCGCCAAGAAGGCCACCGCCCGCAAGGCGTAGGGCAGCTGGGGCACTCACACGCCGGGCCGGACTCCCTCTCGGGGCCCGGCCCGCGGCGTGTTCGGAAAAGGCCTGCTCAGAAGGTCTGCAGCGTCACCAGGGTGATCAGGAGACCGGAGCCGTCACCGCGCTCCTCGGCCTCGACGCGCACCCGCTGCCCGGGCCGCAGCAGCCGCAGCCCGCCCGCGTCGAACGCCGGCGCGTCGAAGGGCACCGGTGTGCCGTCGTCCAGCAGCACCTGCCCGCTGCGCGTGGCGGGGTCGTACGTGTACGCGGTCGCCTGCATGGCGGCAGCCTACTGCCCCGGGATCAGCAGCCGCGCGGCCGCCGCCGCCGTCCGGGGTCCCACTCCCAGGGCCAGGGCCGCGCGCAGATCCTCGCCGGTGTCCACGTCCTGGCGCACGGAATCCACCGCGTCGAGACGGAGTTCCTCGGCTCCCGAAGCGCGATGCCGGGCGCGTGAGTCCGTGCCGAACCCGGGCCGCAGCGCGCTGCCGGGAGCGGCGGTGAGAAGCGTCGTGCCGATCGCGGCCGCGTCCGGGAGAAAAGCGCGGGGGAATTCCGCGGCCGCGTCCAGCACGCGCGCCAATTCCGGCGGGCGCAGCGCCGGCAGATCGGCGTTGAGGGCCGCGAGCGGGGCGTCGGGGCGAAAGGCCCGCACGACGGTCGCTCCGTGCGTCAGGGCGGCGTTGAGGCCCGCGCGCGGCGCGTCCGGGACGATCCGCGCGCCCAGCGCCGCCAGGCGGCGCGCGGCCAGCGCGTCGTCCGTGACCACGGCCACATCCCGCACCGCGGGCGAGGCCAGCGCGGCGGCCACGGTGTCCTCGGCGAAGGCCAGGGCGAGGCCCGGGCGCAGCCCGTCGGCGGCGGTGTCCGCGAGCCTGCTCTTGGCCAGCGCCAAGGGTTTCAGAGGTATGACCAAGGTCCACTGCACCGTCGTACCGTCTCTCTCTCGTCGCGGCCATTGTCACCCGGCCCGTCGGCAGCCCGCGGGGGCGGGCGTACGGTGTTCTCGACAGACCAGCGGCCCGGGGCGACACTTGTGCGGCCCCAGGCCCAGGAGCAGGCCTTGGGAACTCCTAGAGGAAGGTGTCCGCGTGCCCCGCCGCAGAATCGGCTTCTGGTACCGCTTCGCAGCGGTCCTGTGCAAACCCTGGCTGGTGGTTCTGATCAAGCGGGACTGGCGCGGAATGGAGCACATTCCGGCCGAGGGTGGATTTATCACCGCGGTGAACCACAATTCGCATGTCGATCCCTTCGCGTACGCCCATTTCCAGTACAACACCGGGCGGGTGCCGCGATTCCTCGCGAAAAGCGGGCTTTTCAAGGAGGGATTCGTCGGCGCCGCGATGCGCGGCACCGGACAGATCCCCGTCTACCGCGAGAGCACGGACGCGCTGAGCGCCTTCCGCGCCGCGATCGACGCCGTGGAGCGCGGCGAGTGCGTCGCGTTCTACCCCGAGGGCACCCTCACCCGCGACCCCGACGGCTGGCCCATGACCGCCAAGACCGGCGCCGCGCGCGTGGCCCTGCAGACCAAGTGCCCGGTGATCCCCGTCGCCCAGTGGGGCGCCAACGAACTGCTGCCGCCGTACGCCAGGAAGCCCGACCTCTTTCCGCGCAAGACCCACCGTGTGCTCGCCGGCCCGCCCGTGGACCTGGCGCGGTTCTACGGCCGGGAGATGACTCCCGAACTCCTGAAGGAGGCGACGGAGGTCATCATGGCGGCGGTCACCGCCCTGCTGGAGGAGATCCGCGGCGAGAAGGCGCCCGAGACGCCCTACGACCCGCGCCGCGAGCGGATCGAGCAGCGCCGCCGCACCCAGGCGGAGACCGGCGCGGAGACCGGCCGCGCGCAGACCCGTCACGAGGGGGAGAACAGCAAGTGAGCAAGTGCGTGAAGGCGGCCGTCTTCGGCGCCGGATCATGGGGGACCGCCTTCGGCGCCGTCCTCGCCGACGCGGGTTGCGAGGTGACGCTGTGGGCGCGCCGCGCCGAGCTCGCGGACGCGGTCAACTCCACGCGTGCCAACCCCGACTACCTGCCCGGCGTCGAACTCCCCGCGAACCTGCGCGCCACCGCGGACCCGGCCGAGGCGGCCGACGGCGCCGACTTCACCGTCCTGGCGATCCCCTCGCAGACGCTGCGCGCCAACCTCGCCGACTGGGTGCCGCTGCTCGCCCCGGACACCGTCCTGGTGTCGCTGATGAAGGGCGTCGAGCTCGGCACGACCATGCGGATGAGCGAGGTGATCGAGGACGTCGCCAAGGTGGGCCCGGGCCGGATCGCCGTGGTCACCGGGCCCAACCTCGCGAAGGAGATCGCCTCCCGCAGGCCGGCCGCGGCCGTGGTCGCCTGCACCGACGAGGCCGTCGCCCGCAAGCTCCAGGCCGCCTCCCACACGCCGTACTTCCGCCCCTACACCAACACCGACGTGGTGGGCTGCGAGCTCGGCGGCGCGGTCAAGAACGTCATCGGCCTCGCGGTCGGCATCGCCGACGGCATGGGCCTGGGCGACAACGCCAAGGGCTCGCTGATCACCCGCGGGCTCGCCGAGACCACCCGGCTGGGCCTGGTCATGGGCGCGGACCCGCTCACCTTCGCCGGACTCGCCGGACTCGGCGACCTGGTGGCGACCTGCTCCTCGCCCCTGTCCCGCAACCACACCTTCGGCACCAACCTCGGCAGGGGCATGACCCTGCAGGAGACCATCGCGGTCACCCGGCAGACCGCCGAGGGCGTCAAGTCCTGCGAGTCGGTGCTGGATCTGGCCCGCCGGCACGGCGTCGACATGCCGATCACCGAGACGGTCGTCGGCATCGTCCACGAGGGCAAGCCCCCCGTGGTCGCCCTGCGGGAGCTGATGTCGCGCAGCGCGAAGCCCGAACGACGCTGAGCGAACCCGGTGGGCGGACGCTGACTCCCGGCCCTGCCACCGGGTACTCTCAAGCCGATATGAGCACCGAGAACCTCCCCCAGAGCCCTCAGCAGCCCGTCCGCAAGCCGCGGGTGGCCGTCGTCTTCGGCGGCCGCAGCTCCGAGCACGGGATCTCCGTGGTGACCGCCGGCGCGGTCCTCAGGGCCATCGACCGGACCAAGTACGAGGTCCTGCCGATCGGCATCACCCGCGAGGGCCGCTGGTTCCTCACCGCCGACGAACCCGAGCGTATGGCGATCACCGACCGCCGCACGCCCGACGTCGACGAACTGGCCGAATCGCGGGACGGCGGCGTGGTGCTCCCCGTCGACCCCGCCAACCGCGAAGTCGTCTACTACGAGCCGGGATCGGTGCCCAAGGCGCTCGGCGAGGTCGACGTCGTCTTCCCGGTGCTGCACGGCCCCTACGGCGAGGACGGCACCCTGCAGGGCCTGCTGGAGCTCTCCGGCGTCCCGTACGTGGGTTCGGGCGTGCTCGCCTCGGCCGTCGGCCAGGACAAGGAGTACATGAAGCGGGTGTTCACCTCCTTCGGGCTCAGGGTGGGCCCGTACACGGTGATCCGGCCGCGCGAGTGGGAGCAGGACGAGGCCTCGGCCCGCAAGAAGATCATCGACTTCGCCGGCGAGCACGGCTGGCCGCTCTTCGTGAAGCCCGCGCGCGCGGGCTCGTCGATCGGCATCACCAAGGTCGACGACCTGTCCGGACTGGACGAGGCGATCGCCGAGGCCCGCCGCCACGACCCGAAGATCCTGATCGAGGCGGCGTTGCGGGGCCGCGAGATCGAGTGCGGCGTCCTGGAGTTCGAGGACGGCCCCCGCGCCTCCCTCCCGGCCGAGATCCCGCCGCCGGACGCGCACGCCTACTACGACTTCGACGCCAAGTACATCGACTCGACCCCCGGCATCGTCCCGGCCCCGCTGACGCCCGAGGAGACGGCCGACGTGCGGCGGCTGGCGGTGGACGCGTTCGAGGCGGCGTCCTGCGAGGGCCTGGTGCGCGCCGACTTCTTCCTCACGGACGAGGGCGAGTTCGTCATCAACGAGATCAACACGATGCCCGGCTTCACGCCCATCTCGATGTACCCCAAGATGTGGCAGGAGACCGGGATCGGCTATCCGGAGCTGGTGGACCGCCTGGTCCAGGCGGCGCTGCGCAGGTCCACCGGCCTGCGCTGACCCCCGGTGAACGGCAGCGCCCGCTAGTCGGCGATCCCTTCGGGGATCGCCTTCTTGATGGCCGGGGCAAGATCGATCAACACGCCGGAGCTGTCCGCGTCCTCGGGCACCGTCACCTCGACGTAAGCGCTGAGAGTGGCCGTGGTGAAGCGAGTGCCCCCGCCGTCCGGCTTCTCCATCAGCCAGTTCACCCCGTTCACCCCGCCGGCCATCGCGTCCGGGTCGGTCCCCAGCGGGACCTTCGGGTCGATCATCTTCGGCGGCCGGGTGACACCGCAGCGCAGTATGATCTCCGGACTCCCCCAGCCCGCGGTGAGCGCGGAGGCGGGCTCGGGATCGTGGCGGCTCTCACCGTCCACCTTCGAGGGCAGTACCTTGTCCAGGGCCCGGCACAGCTTCGCGGTCTTCGCGCCGGGACTGGGAACCGCCGTCGACGCGTTGTCGTCTGCTGAGGAGCAGCCCGCGGCCGCGATCAGCAGGACGAGCGCGGGCAGGCCGGTGGGCCGGTGACGGAAAAGGTTCACCGGCCAAGGGTAGACGGGGGCTACAGATGCACGACCGGGCAGGTAAGGGTGCGGGTGATCCCGTCCACCTGCTGGACCTTGGCGACCACCATACGGCCGAGGTCGTCCACCGTGTCGGCCTGTGCCCGCACGATCACGTCGTACGGTCCCGTCACGTCCTCGGCCTGGACCACGCCAGGGATTTTGCCGATCTCCTCGGCGACGGTCGACGCTTTGCCGACGTCCGTCTGGATGAGGATGTACGCCTGTACCACGGAACCTCCAGGGCGGCCACGAGGATCATGTGGGGGGAAGGAACGCCACGGTATCGCGTCGCCGCTCGCCGCGGGGAGACCTGCGAGGACCACGGCTCGCGCGCCGGGGTGCGGGGGCACGACAGAAGTCGACGGCTGTCTCGACCGTATCGAGGACACTGGGTATGCGCGACCGGGCACGGACAGGTACAGAAGGGGCCGAAGGTCACATGAAGGGCACTGTTGGTGAACTCGGGGAGTTCGGGCTCATCAGGGAGCTCACCTCCCGTCTCACCACCACTCCCGCGGTCCGGGTCGGCCCCGGCGACGACGCCGCGGTGGTCGCCGCGCCCGACCGCCGGGTCGTGGCCAGCACCGACATCCTGCTGGAGGGCCGGCACTTCCGCCGCGACTGGTCGACGGCCTACGACGTCGGCCGCAAGGCAGCCGCGCAGAACCTCGCCGACATCGCCGCCATGGGCGCGGTGCCGACGGCTCTGCTGCTCGGCCTGGTGGTGCCCGCCGAACTGCCGGTGACCTGGCCGTCGGAGATGATGGACGGCCTGCGCGACGAGTGCCAGGTGGCCGGCGCCTCCGTGGTCGGCGGTGACGTGGTGCGGGGCGACACGATCATGGTGTCGATCACCGCGCTCGGCGATCTGCGCAACCAGGAGCCGGTCACCCGCGGCGGTGCACAGCCCGGCGACCTCGTCGCGGTCACGGGCTGGCTGGGCTGGTCGGCCGCCGGGTACGCCGTCCTCTCCCGCGGCTTCCGCTCGCCCCGCGCCTTCGTCGAGGCCCACCGCCGCCCCGAACCGCCCTACCACGCGGGTCCGGCGGCCGCCGGGCTCGGCGCGACGGCGATGTGCGACGTCAGCGACGGGCTCATCGCCGACCTCGGGCACATCGCCGAGGCCAGCAAGGTCCGCATCGACATCCGCTCGGGCGCCATAGACATCCCGACCCAGATGCACGACATCGGTCAGGCCGTCGGCGTGGACCCCATCCAGTGGGTGCTCACCGGGGGAGAGGACCACGCCATCGTGGCCACCTTCCCGCCGGACGTGAAGCTGCCCGCCCGCTGGAAGGTGATCGGCGAGGTCCTCAACCCCTCCGCACTGCCCCAGGTGACGGTCGACGGGGCGCCCTGGACCAGCAAGGGCGGCTGGGACCACTTCGGGGACCTGGACGCATGACCGCCCGCGCCGTCCCGCCCCGGGTGCTGACCGTCGCCGGCTCCGACTCCGGCGGCGGGGCCGGGATCCAGGCCGACCTGAAGACGATGCTCGCGCTCGGGGTGCACGGCATGAGCGTGATCACGGCGGTCACCGCGCAGAACTCCCTGGGCGTGCAAGGAGCTTGGGAGCTGCCCGCGGAGGCGGTCCGCGCCCAGTACCGCAGTGTCGTCGACGACGTCGGCGTTCAGGCGGTCAAGACGGGCATGCTCTCCTCCGCCGAACTCGTCGAGACCGTCGCCGAGTTGCTGGCGGGGACGGACGCCCCCGTCGTCGTCGACCCGGTCGGCGTCTCCAAGCACGGCGACCCGCTGCTGGCCGCCTCCGCCCTGGACGCCGTACGCACGAAGCTGCTGCCGCTCGCCACCGTCGCCACCCCGAACCTCGACGAGGTGGCCCAACTGACGGGCGTGCGCGTCGATTCCGAGGAGCGGATGAGGGACGCGGCGGCCGCGGTGCTGGCGTACGGACCGCGCTGGGCGCTCGTCAAGGGCGGTCATCTGCCCGGTGACGCGGTCGACCTGCTGACGGACGGCTCCCAGGAGCACTGGCTGCGCGCCCCCCGGCACGACAACCGGCACACGCACGGCACCGGCTGCACTCTCGCGTCGGCGATCGCCTCGCAGCTCGCGAAGGGGCGGTCCGTGCCGGAGGCGGTGACGGCGGCGAAAAGCTATGTCACCGGGGCGATCGCCGCCGGGTTCGCCCTCGGCGCCGGCATCGGACCCGTGGACCACGGGTGGGCCCTCACCCGAGGCGCTCCGACGGCCTGACGTCCGTCGCACGCTTCTCGGCGACCGGCCGGACGAGGCCGCCGGCGAGGGCGCCGGACGGCTTCGGCGCAAGCGGGCACGGCGTCGGGAAACGGGCACGGCGTCGGGAAACGGGCACGGCGTCGGAAATGAGCGCATCGGAAATGAGCGCAGCAAGAAGCCGGTCCACACCAGGTGGACCGGCTTCTTGCAGCGAACCAGCAGTGGCCGCGCGCGATGGAGGTCCCCCCGGCTCGAACGAAGTCGAGAGCAGGGGGATGTGCGTCAGCGCGAGACCTTGCCGGCCTTGATGCACGAGGTGCAAGCGTTCACGCGCTTCGGCGTCCCGCCGACCACGGTACGGACGCGCTGGATGTTGGGGTTCCAGCGACGGGACGTACGGCGGTGCGAAAACGAGATGCTGTTGCCGAAGCTCGGCCCCTTGCCACAGACGTCGCAGTTGGCAGCCACGGGTCACTCCAAAGACTTCAGATGCACTTACGGATGATCCCGGCAAGCCGGAATCAGGATCTAGGATCTGAGTGGCGCTGCCAGGGGGATGGCCCGATGCGGATCGGGCAACCGGAGCAGCATACAACGACCGCGCCGGTACAACGAAACTACCATGGCTGCTCAGGGGCTCGGCCCGCGCCCCGGTCGGCTCCCCGCGTCCCTCGCGGTCCGGCCCGCTCTCCTGCGGACCCCGGACCGGGGTCTACGCTGCGTCCAGTCCAGCAGCCAAGGAGGCGCAGGTGGCGCAGGTGCCGCAGACATTCTTCGATGCTCTCGCGGTGCGCACCTGGTGCGGCCTCGCCCTCACGGCCCTGGGGCGGGCGCGCGAGGAGATCGACGCGATCAACGTCTACCCGGTCGCGGACGGGGACACCGGCACCAACCTGTACCTGACCGTCGAGTCGGCGGCGACCGCCGTCGAGGCGGTGTTCGCCGGGTACGAGGCCGGTTCCGGCGCCGGTTCCGCGCCCGTCGGGAAGCCCGCCCTCGCCGACGCCGCGCGCGCGATGGCGCACGGCGCGCTCATCGGGGCGCGCGGGAACTCGGGGACGATCCTGGCGCAGCTGCTGCGCGGCATGGCCCAGGTGCTCGCGGCCGAGGGTGAGGCCTCGCACACCGACGGGCGCGGGCTGCGGCTGGCCCTGCGGCGAGCCGCCGACTCCGCCCGCCAGGCCGTCGCCCACCCCGTCGAGGGCACCGTCCTGTCGGTCGCCTCGGCCGCAGCGGACGCCGCCGAGAAGGCGGCGGGAGCGCCCGGGACGGAGGTCGACTGCGGGATCGTCGCCCGGGCCGCCCACGAGGGCGCCTGCGCGGCGCTCGCCGCGACCCCGGGTCAGCTGGCCGTCCTCAGGCACGCCGGCGTGGTCGACGCGGGCGGCCGCGGACTGGTCGCGGTGCTCGCGGCGCTGGTGGAGACGTTCACCGGAGAGGCGCCGGCGTTCTCGGCCGCCGGGACCGCGGATCCCGCGCGCGGGGAGGCGGGCCGCGCCGACGACGGCACGATTCGTACGGCGGGCGACGGCGAGGGCCGGGCGCAGGACTGCGCCGACGGTCCGGAGGGCGCGGGCGGTCCCGCCTTCGAGGTCATCTACCTGCTGGAGGCGGAGGACGCCGCGGTGGCACGGCTGCGCCGGCGGCTGGACGCCCTGGGCGACTCGCTCGTCGTCGTCGGCGGCGACGGTCTGTGGAACGTCCACGTGCACGTGGACGACGCAGGCGCCGCCGTGGAGGCCGGCGTGGACGCGGGCCGCCCCCACCGGATCCGCATCACGCACTTCGGCGTCGGCGACGCGCACACGCGCGGGAGCGAGCGTCCGCCGCGCGAGCGCGTCCAGCGCGCGGTCGTCGCCGTCGTGCCCGGCGAGGGGCTGGCCGGGCTCTACGCCGAGGCCGGTGCGACCACCGTCCTCGCGCGCCCCGGCGAACCGCCCGCCAGCGGCGAACTCGTCCAGGCCGTACGACGGGCCCACGCGCGCGAGGTCGTGCTGCTGCCCAACGACGCCGATCTGCGCCACACCGCCGCGGCGGCCGCCGAGCAGGCCCGCACGGAGGGCATCCGGGTCGCCCTGATCCCGACCCGCTCCGCGGTCCAGGGCATCGCCGCGCTCGCCGTCCACGAGCCCGGCCGCCGCTTCGACGAGGACGTCGTGTCGATGACCTCGGCGGCCGGCGCGACCCGCCACGCCGAGGTCGTCGTGGCCGAGCGCCAGTCCTGGACCATGGCCGGCATCTGCCAGGCCGGCGACGTCCTCGGGCTCGTCGACGGCGACGTGGCCGTCATCGGCTCCGACGTGACCGCCACCGCCGCGACCGTCCTGAACCGCATGCTGTCGGCCGGCGGCGAGCTCGTCACCCTCGTGCTGGGCGACGAGGCTCCCCCGGGCGTCGCCGAGCACCTGCAGGCACGGGTGCGGGAGGCGTACCTCGCGGTGGACACGGTGGTGTACCGGGGCGGCCGGCAAGGCGCGCTGCTGCTGATCGGCGTGGAGTAGCCCGCGGGGCGGTGCGATGGCCGCAGCGGGAGAGCGCTCAGCGGTCCTTCTGTTCCTCCGCCACCTGCAGCAGCTGCTCCGCCTCGGTCCGCCGCGCCCGCACCGTCTCCTCGTCGCCCGGACCGGCCTGATCGCCGCCCCGGTCGCCGTAGTCGTCCTGCTCGCCGTACGCACCGCGGTCGTCAGGGCCGGCGTCGGAGCCCGTCGCGGCGCGTGTATCCGCGTCCGCGTAGGCGCGCAGCACCGCCCGCGCGCGTGCCGCCGCCTCCGCCGGGCGTCCCAGGTCGCTCTCCAGCCAGCCGGCCGCCAGTTCCGCGCCGGCGCGGGCGTGCAGCGCGCCGTCGCCCAGGGCGACGAACACCGCGACGGCCTCGGCCATCTGGGAGAGCGCCTCGTCCAGGACGGTGCGGATCGAGTCGTCGTCGGCGTCCTCGCTGGCGGAGCGGGCCAGCAGATCCCCGAACTGGCGATGGGTGTGACCCAGTTCGGCGACGAGCCGCCGGCGGTCCTCGTCGCCGCGCGCCGCGTCGAACGCGTCCGCGCACTCCTCCAGGGCGGTCGCCATCAGGTCGCGCGCCGCGGCCGTGCCGTCCTCGGCGCGCAGGGCCAGCCAGGCGCGGGCCCGCAGGGCGCGGACCAGACCGTGGACGTTGCCGAGGCCGCGCCACAGGTCGCCCGCGCGCGCGTAGGCCCGGTCCGCCTCGGTGTGCAGGCCGGCCTGGCCGAGCGATTCGGCGGCCAGGTGCGCCAGGGTCGCGTGGTCGTGCTGTTCGGGCCAGTGCCGGGCGATCTCGGCGGCCTGCAGCCGACGCTCGGCGGCGTCCCGGTGGTCCCCGAGCTCGCTGAGACAGTCGCCCAGCCACCACTGCGTCTGGACGATCGCCCCGTCGCCGTGCGTCTCGGCGCTCAGGTCCGCGAGCGCCGACTCCAGCACCTCCGCGGCCTCGGCCCAACGGCCCTGCCGCACCAGGTATCCGCCGAGCTGGTGCCGCGCCCACGCGCCGAACGTCGGACCCACGCCCGCCTCGTCGGCCCAGTGCGCCGCCTCCAGGGCGTGCTCCGCCGCCTCGGCGGTCTCCCCCCGGCCCCCGACCACCTCGGCGAGCTGCAGATGCAGCTGAGCCCGCCCCACCGCCTCCAGGAACGGTCCGCCGTGCTCCAGGGCCGCCCGCAGCGCCCGCTCCGCCTCCGCCATGTCGTCCAGCTGGTGGGCGAGACCGGCCAGCCGGGCCTCGTACTCCACGGCGAACCACGGCAGACCCGCCGCGACGAACTCGTCGGCGGCCCGCGCGAACCACCTCACGCCCGCTTCCGGATCCCCGGACCGCACCGCCAGTTCGGCGAGCATCGCGTGGCCCTCGGCGATCCGCGCGGCGAGCCGTACGTCGTCGCCCGCCCGGCCGTCCACCAGCGCCAGCAGCTCGCCCACGGCCGCCTCCGCCGCCGTCAGGTCGGCTCGGTCCACGGGCCCCTCGGCCTCATGGACGCGCCGCATCAGGATCCGCGCCCGCGCCATCAGCACGCCTGCCGCCTGCGGCACCTGGGTGCCGCCGTCGGCGTACAGCGCGAGGACGCGGTCGTAGGGGCCGGCCACCGCCGCGAGCGCCTCGTCGACTTCACCGGCGAGCGCCCGTACGTAGGCGGCACGCGCGCGTGCGGCCAGGGCCTCCCCGGGGTCGCCGGCCTGCGCGTACAGCTCGGCCGCCCGCTCGAACCGCTCGGCGCCCTCGGGGCCGAGACCGATCGCCTCGTGGTCGGCGATCTCCGCCCGGTCACGCGCCTCCAGCTCCATGTCCTGCGAGCCCGCGGCCACCTCGGCCACCCGCGCCCACGCCTCGGCGGCGTGCGGTCGGAGGGTGTCCGACAGCCGCCGGGCCTCGGCCAGCAGAGCCGCCGGCTCCGGCTCCCCGCCGGAGGCCCCGGCCGGAGCCGGGGACGGCGCGGAGGGCGTCGACGCGGCCGCGGCGGACACCGGGCGCGCGGTCCGCACCCCCAGGGGCAGCCGCTCCACCAGGGGCCGCTGCGTCATCCGCGCGCGGGCCCGCTCGCTGACGTGCGGGGTGCCGTTGCGTTCGTCGAAGCGCGCGGCGAGCGCGAGCGCCTGGGCGCGCGCATGATCCGCGAGCGCGGTCGCCGTCCATTCCCGCCCGGCCGGACCGGGCACCCGCTCGCCGCCGAGCCCGAGTCCGGTCAGCCGCTCCATGAGCAGCACCACCACGCTCAGGAACTCCAGCCGGCTGCGCGGATGCCCGTCGTCGGTGAAGTACGCGGGCCGCTCCGCGAGCAGTTCCAGACCCCGTGCCTCGTTGCCGGTCAGCGCACAGAACTCGACGTGGTCGGCGTAGGCGCCCCGCATCGACTCCATGGGCCGCACCAGCCGGAAGCCGCGCAGATGATGGGCGCGGGCCTCCTCCGGGCGGCCCAGCCGCAACAGCGGCAGCAGGGAGGACGCGAGCACCGTGTGCGGCTCGTGCGCGCACGCGTACTCGCCGTCCAGGACGGGCGCCCACACCTCCAGGGCCTCGGCGTCCCGGCCGCGCTCCGCCCGCCACCAGCCCTGCCCGTGCAGCTCGCACGCGTGGCAGTCGGCCATGGCGTCCCGGTCCGCGGCCAGCCAGGCGGCGAACGCCCGCTCGGCCCGCTCCACGTCCCCCACGTGCGCGGCGACGCTGAACTCGGCGCTGCGTACCGCCCGCTCGGAGTGCCCGGCGAGCCGATAGCGGTGCTCCATCTCACCGAGCCACTTCTCGACCGACGCCAGCGGCACGTGCGGCTGGTCGAGCATGCCCGCCGACATCCACTTGAAGACCCAGTGCAGCGAGTGCGTCTCGTACGCGTCGAAATCCTCGGGGCGCTCGTCCCACATGCGCAGCAGCCGCGCGAAGGGGACGAACATCTTCGCCTTCTCGGAGCTGTAGTTGTAGACCTTCAGCTGGTGCCCGAGCGCCTCGATCACGGCGAGCGGGATCTTCAGCTTCTCGGCCTCCAGCAACAGCTGTTCCGCGCGCGCGTTGCGGGCCGGCCCCTCCGGCTGCTCGCCGTTCTCCGCCATCGCCCGGCGCAGGGAGTCGAAGTCCGTGATCTCACTCATCGTCGGCCGCCCGTCCCTCCGTCGGCTCCGCGCGGGCCGACTCCCCGTGTGTGGCCCATTCCAACAGGCCGATGAACGCCCGGTTGAGCAGCGCCGAGTCCGCCGGCCGCAGGGGGCGCTGCGCCATCAGCAGCGCCTGTCCGTACAGGGATTCCGTGGCGGTGCCGATCAGCTCGGGATCGTGCAGCGCGCCGATCCGCCGGACCAGCGGATTGAGATGGTTGAGCACCAGACGCGCGCGGGGCGCGCTCCCGCGCAGCGAGCCCAGGATGCCCGCCCACAGGTCGTCGGCCCGCTCCTCCGCCTCGGCGCGCGCCTGCTCGTGCCGGGCCGCCCGGTCGTCGAGGTGCAGCGCGGGCACCGACAGCGGGTGGAAGGCCCGCAGGACGACGTCGCAGCCCAGCGGGTCCAGCCTCGCCCGCGCGGCCGCCAGGAAGCCCGCCAGCGCCAGCTCGTCGGCCGGGTCTACGCCGTCCAGGTGGGCGGTCACGGTGTCCGCGTCCAGCTCGGCGACCACGGTCCCCGGCCGTACCGAGGGCAGCGCCTCCACCAGCTCGCTGTCGTAGGTGTAACCGCCGTTGACCACCCCGACGCCCTGCGCGGACGCGATCGGCGCGACCTGCCGGTACTCCTCCACGGTCCGGGTGAAGTGCACCACCGGGTGGCGCTGCGCGAATTCCTCCAGCGACAGCCGCCCGTCCGTCGTCTCGAAGGGCAGCCACGGCAGCATCGTGCGCAGCATCTCCCGGTCGTGCCGCGCCAGGGCCTTCACGCCCAGGTGGTGCACCGCCAGGAAGGCCGCGAGCCGCTCCGGGTCGCCGGCGGCCAGTCCCGTCAGCCACGACCGGATCCGCTCGCCCAGCGCCTCCCGCACCGCCGCCAGCGTCTCGTCCTCGTACAGCGACTCCCGCGAGGCCGTCGGCCGCAGCGCGTCGGTGTCCAGGACGCAGCGCACGAAGAACGCCCAGTCCGGCAGCAGCTGTTCGCCGCGCTCGGTCAGCAGCATGCCCTTGAGGTGCACCCGGTGACCGGCGCGCCGCGCGGGGCTCACCGCCGACGGCAGCACGTACGCCACCCCGCGGATCCCCGCCAGCGGCACGTCCAGCCCGATCGCGTCCAGCGGTGTGAAGCCGAACAGCTCGTGACAGTGCCGGGCCAGCGCCACCCGCCGGTTGGCGGGGGAGGGGTAGGCCCGGTCCCAGGGCGCGGGCAGGTCGGTGACCGCCTCCTCGCCGACGCGGACGTCGTACGGCAGCAGCGACCCGAAGTCCCGGGCCAGCGCCAGCACCCGCGGCTGCGCGAGCCACTCCCCGGCGCCGGCCCGCGCCACCAGGTGCACGGTGGTGCCCGGTTCGGGGCGCTCCTCGTGGGGCAGCGTCCGCACGGTGTACGAACCGTCGTCGCACGCCGTCCACTCCACGGGCGGCGCGTCCGGCGTACGGGCGCTGCGGCTGACCACGCGGATCCGCTCGGCGACGACGAAACAGGCCAGCAGTCCGATGCCGAACTGCCCGAGGAAGTCCGACCGGACGTCCTGCAGCCCCTCGGCGCGCTTCGAGCTGCGTCCGATGGTGGCCAGCAGGCTGTGCACGTCGGCCTCGGTCAGCCCGACGCCGGAGTCCTCCACCCGTAGCCGGCCGTCCGCGGCGAACAGCCGCACCCGCGCCGGGGCGTCGGGCTCCTCGGCCCGCCGGGCGGTGATGGCGTCCACCGCGTTCTGCAGCAGCTCGCGCAGGTAGACCTTGGGACTGGAGTAGAGGTGATGGGACAGCAGGTCCACCAGACCGCGCAGGTCGACCTGGAACGTATGGGGCGGCTGGGATGCCTGGGATGACGGTGAGGTCTGGGAGTCCATCGCTGCAGCGCCGCGGGCTGGGGGAGGAGCACGGCGCGGGGTCGGGCGGTCCCGGTGGGGCGGTGACCGCGGATGATGGCCGGAGCGCGTCATCCTAGAGCCCGAACGAGCCGTCTGACCAGGGGTTTCGAGACACCTCTACGGCAATGTCAGTGGCGTGGTGTGCAATGGATCTCGTGCCCGCGCTGAAAGAACCACTGGAACAACCCCTGAAGTCAGTGCTCGGCCCCGCCACCGCGAAGGTGATGGCCGAGCACCTCGGCCTGCACACGGTCGGCGACCTCCTGCACCACTACCCGCGCAGATACGAGGAGCGCGGCCAGCTCACCCACCTCGCCGACCTCCCCATGGACGAGCACGTCACCGTGGTCGCCCAGGTCGCCGACGCCCGGCTGCACAGCTTCGCCTCCGCCAAGGCGCCCCGGGGCAAGGGACAGCGCCTGGAGGTGACCATCACCGACGGCAGCGGCCGGCTCCAGCTGGTCTTCTTCGGCAGCGGCGTCCACAAGCCCCACAAGGACCTGCTGCCGGGCACACGCGCGATGTTCTCGGGCAAGGTCTCGGTCTTCAACCGCCGCCTCCAACTGGCCCACCCGGCCTACGAGCTGCTGCGCGCCGACGCCGAGGAGTCCGTCGAGAGCTGGGCCGGCGCCCTCATCCCGCTCTACCCGGCCACGGCCAAACTGGAGTCCTGGAAGATCGGCAAGGCGATCCAGACGGTGCTGCCCAACGCCCAGGACGCCGTCGACCCCCTCCCGGAGTCCCTGCGCGAGGGCCGCGGCCTGCTCTCCCTCCCCGAGGCCCTGGTGAAGATCCACCGCCCGCATACCAAGGCCGACGTCGACGACGCCCGCGCCCGCCTCAAGTGGGACGAGGCGTTCGTCCTCCAGGTCGCCCTGGCCCGCCGCCGGCACGCCGACGCCCAGCTCCCGGCCGTCCCCCGCAGGCCCGCGCCCGACGGCCTCCTCACCGCCTTCGACGCCCGCCTCCCCTTCACCCTCACCGAGGGCCAGCGGAAGGTCTCCGAGGAGATCTTCGACGACCTGGCGACGGACCACCCCATGCACCGGCTCCTGCAGGGCGAGGTGGGATCGGGCAAGACCCTCGTCGCCCTGCGCGCCATGCTCGCCGTGGTCGACGCGGGCGGACAGGCCGCCCTGCTCGCGCCCACCGAGGTCCTCGCCCAGCAGCACCACCGCTCCGTCGTCGAGATGATGGGCGACCTCGCCGAGGGCGGCATGCTGGGCGGGAACGAGCACGCCACCAAGGTCGTGCTGCTGACCGGCTCGATGGGCGCGGCCGCCCGCCGGCAGGCCCTGCTGGACCTGGTCACCGCGGAGGCCGGCATCGTGATCGGCACCCACGCGCTGATCGAGGACAAGGTCCAGTTCCACGACCTCGGCCTGGTCGTGGTCGACGAGCAGCACCGCTTCGGCGTCGAACAGCGCGACGCCCTGCGCGGCAAGGGCAAACAGCCCCCGCACCTGCTCGTCATGACGGCCACGCCCATCCCGCGCACCGTCGCCATGACCGTCTTCGGCGATCTGGAGACGTCCGTGCTCGACCAGCTCCCGGCCGGCCGCTCGCCCATCGCCAGCCATGTCGTCCCGGCCGCCGACAAACCCCACTTCCTGGCGCGCGCGTGGGAGCGCGTGCGCGAGGAGGTGGAAGGCGGCCACCAGGCGTACGTCGTCTGCCCGCGCATCGGCGACGACGACGAACCGGACGACCCGAAGAAGGCCGGCCGCAGGAAGTCCGCCGAGGACGAGACGGAGAAGCGTCCGCCGCTCGCGGTCCTGGAGGTGGCCGACCAGCTGGCGAAGGGAGCGCTGGCCGGACTGACCGTGGAAGTGCTGCACGGCCGGATGCACCCCGACGACAAGGACGCCGTGATGCGGCGCTTCGCCGCCGGGGACACCGACGTCCTGGTCGCCACGACCGTCATCGAGGTCGGCGTCAACGTCCCCAACGCCACCGCGATGGTGATCATGGACGCCGACCGCTTCGGCGTCTCCCAGCTCCACCAGCTGCGCGGCCGGGTCGGCCGTGGCTCGGCCCCGGGCCTGTGCCTCCTGGTCAGCGAGATGCCGGAGGCGAGCCCGGCCCGGCAGCGGCTCCAGGCCGTCGCCACCACCCTCGACGGCTTCGAGCTCTCCCGCATCGACCTCGAACAGCGCCGCGAGGGCGACGTCCTGGGCCAGGCCCAGTCCGGCGCCCGCACCTCGCTGCGCGTCCTCGCCGTGATCGAGGACGAGGAGGTCATCGCGGAGGCCAGACGGGAGGCCACGGCGGTGGTCGCGGCGGACCCGGAGCTCAGGGCCTACCCGGGCCTGCGCACGGCCCTGGACGCCCTGCTGGACGAGGAGCGGGAGCAGTACCTGGAGAAGGGCTGACGAGCAGCCGGCGTCGGAGGGGCGCGGGGCAGACGTCCGGCGTTCGAGGGGGGCCGGCGTGCCCCGTGCGCCCGACCACGCGGGCCCCGACCGGGCGGGCCGCGACCGGGCGGGCCG
>NZ_JBHVYK010000076.1:0-37877 GCF_042880855.1 Streptomyces sp. NPDC058291 | reverse complement strand
ACTCCCGGCGGGCCGCTCTCGTCAGGCTACTTCCACTCCAGGCCCCAGACGTTGGCGTCCTTCTTCACCGGAGCGGTGAACCACTTCGACCACTTCGTGCTCTCGTGGTACTTGCAGTGGCCGTCGTAGTAGTACGTGAACTTCGTGGCCTTGAACTTCTTGGACTCGTGGAACATCGTCATGCGGACCTTGGTCTTGCCGGCCTTGTTCTTCGCCGGGATCGAGTAGGTCCAGCTGTTCGACTTCGACCAGGTCTTGCCCACGGTCACGCTGAACGAGGTGCTCGCCTTCGCGAAGATGACCCCGGCCTCGGCCTCGACGCCGGCCGTGCCGCTGGCGCTGACCGTGGCGGTCTTCGTGTGGTTGTAGGTGAGGTTGCCGCCGAGGTTGTCGTACATCCAGTCGCTGTGCAGGTTGGTCGGCTTGCTCACCGTCGACTTGTTGGTGATGTGGTAGCCGGTTCCGGGGCTCGGCGCGCACGCGGCCGAGGCCGGCGCGGCCACGCCGCCCACGATGCCGCCCGCGACGACGGCGGTGGTGATCAGGGTACTTGCGATCTTCCGCACGTACATGTCCCTTCGAGTGAGTAGGCCGGCAGACGGCTCGCACCGGCTGCCTGTGCGCGCTCCAGGCGGTCTCGACGTACTCACCAGAACCCCCGTGAGAAACCCGGCCGGCCTGCCGTGGTGGGCAGTTCGGCGGGTGATCACCGGAGCGCGACGCCAGAATCGGCCGTGCGCCGACGCGGGGCAACCGGCCGGCCGGATGCCCCGCCGCACATCGTCCGACGACAGCCATTGACAACCGCGACCGGTGTCGGGCAAAGCGTGCAGACGGGAACACGAGACGGTGTGAACCCGTTCGATTACGCCCTTCTGCGCGATACGTCACCATCACTCGGGCGATATGTCGTGAGGAAGGTCTCATCGGGGAACGCCATGCGCCGGACGGTATGACAGACCCCCTCAAGTCTTGCCCAAGCCCGGAACCGCCCGGCCGCCGGCGCCGGTCCTGATCGGCAGAGCGACCCGCGGACCCTTCTCGGCGTGCGCGGGGCGCCGATGGCTGTGACGAACGGGGAGAGTGACGACGTGTTGGCTGTGACGCATCGCAGAAGTGCCGGCGCCGGCGAGCCGGCGCCGGGCGAGTGGCTCGGCAGGCCCTTCGGGGTGGCCGTGCGGGCCAGGCGGCTGGAGTTGGGGCTGACCCAGGAACGCCTCGCGGCACAGGCGGGCATGAGCCAGGGGGCGCTCTCGCGTCTGGAGCACGGCCGCGGGGTTCCGACGCTGCCGTTGCTGGAGCGGCTGGCGGCGGCCCTGTCGTCGAACCTGCTCATCGCGCTGTCGCCGCACGGCGCGATCCAGGTGGTCTTCAGGGCGCCGCCCCGCTGAGCCGGCTTGCGCCCGACGCTCCGGGACGTCCCGTGCCGTGCGGCGCGGGACGTTCCCGCGTTCCGGGGCGTGCGCCCCGTCGACGCCCGAACGGCCCAACCGGGCCGCCGGACGTCCGCCTCGCGGACCCCGACACAACCCGTACGGGTGTGGTGAGGGTGCGGGGCCTGTGCGATGTGCCGATATTGACTGGCAAAGGATCAAAACTCCGGCGCCGACGGCATCTCGCCGCTCAGGACAGGCGCGCGGTCGACGAGGAGGCATCCATGCGTGGAGCCACGCACGCCAGGTGGGCCGCATTGGCGGCGGCGGCAGCGCTCACGGCGACGGCCTGCGGAGGCGGGGGGAGCGACAGCGGAAGCGGCGACGGCGGCGCGGTGCTCAGTTCGTCCTGGGGAGACCCGCAGAACCCGCTGGAGCCCGCCAACACCAATGAGGTGCAGGGCGGCAAGGTCCTCGACATGATCTTCCGCAGCCTGAAGAAGTACAACCCGGAGACCGGCGCGGCCGAGGACATGCTGGCCGAGAAGATCGACACCACCGATTCCCAGAACTTCACCGTCACCGTCAAGGACGGCTGGACGTTCAGCAACGGCGAGAAGGTGACGGCGAAGTCCTTCGTCGACGCCTGGAACTACGGCGCGAGCCTGAAGAACAACCAGAAGAACGCCTACTTCTTCCAGTACATCGACGGCTACGACAAGGTGCACCCCGACGGCGGCAAGCAGAGCGCCGACACCCTCTCCGGCCTGAAGGTCGTCAACGACAAGACCTTCACCGTCAAGCTCACGCAGAAGTTCTCCACCTTCCCCGACACCCTGGGCTACCCCGCGTTCGCGCCGCTGCCCCAGGCCTTCTTCAGCGACCACGCCGGCTGGCTGAAGAAGCCGGTCGGGAACGGTCCGTACAGCATCGACTCGTACACCAAGGGCTCCCAGATGGCCCTGAAGAAGTGGGACGACTACCCGGGCGACGACAAGGCGCAGAACGGCGGCGTGACCCTGAAGGTCTACACCGACAACAACACCGCCTACACCGACCTGCTGGCCGGCAACCTCGACCTGGTCGACGACGTGCCCGCGGCCCAGCTCAAGAACGTCAAGGCCGACCTCGGCGACCGCTACCTCAACACGCCGGCCGGCATCATCCAGACCCTCGCCTTCCCGTTCTACGACAAGAAGTGGAACACCGACGGCTCGGACAAGGTCCGCACCGGCCTGTCCCGCGCCATCGACCGCAAGCAGATCACCGAGACGATCTTCCAGAACACCCGCACGCCCGCCACCGACTGGACCTCCCCGGTGCTCGGCAAGGAGGGCGGCTTCAAGGAAGGTCTCTGCGGGGACGCCTGCGACTACGACCCCGCGGCGGCCAAGCAGCTCATCAAGGAGGGCGGCGGCCTCCCCGGCGGCCAGGTCAAGATCACGTACAACGCGGACACCGGATCCCACAAGCAGTGGGTCGACGCGGTCTGCAACTCGATCAACAACGCACTCGACAACGACAAGGCGTGCGCCGGCAACCCGGTGGGCACCTTCGCCGACTACCGGGGCCAGATCACCGAGCGGAAGATGAGCGGCCCGTTCCGGGCGGGCTGGCAGATGGACTACCCCCTCATCCAGAACTTCCTCCAGCCGCTGTACTACACGAACGCCTCCTCCAACGACGGCAAGTGGTCGAACAAGCAGTTCGACTCGCTCGTCAACCAGGCCAACACCGAGACCGACACGACCAAGGCCGTCGAGACCTTCCAGAAGGCCGAGGAGGTCGTCCGCGACAACATGGCCGCCATCCCGCTGTGGTACCAGAACGGCAGCGCCGGCTACTCCGAGCGGCTCTCGAACGTCAAGCTCAACCCGTTCTCCGTCCCGGTCTACAACGAGATCAAGGTCGGCTGACCCGCCATGGGCCGGTATGTGATCCGGCGTCTGCTCCAGATGATCCCGGTGTTCATCGGGGCCACGCTGCTGATCTTCCTGATGGTGAACGTGATGGGCGACCCCATCGCGGGCCTGTGCGGTGACCGGCAGTGCGACCCGTCCACCGCCGCCCAGTTGAAGAAGGAGTTCGGCCTCGACAAGCCGGTGTGGCAGCAGTACCTGACCTACATGGGGAACGTCTTCACCGGAGACTTCGGTACGGCGTTCAACGGCCAGCCGGTCACCGAGCTGATGGCGACGGCGTTCCCGGTCACCATCCGGCTGACGATCGTCGCGATCCTCTTCGAGATCGTCATCGGCATCACCCTGGGCGTCGTGACGGGCCTGCGCCGTGGCCGGCCCGTCGACTCCGGGGTGCTGCTGCTCACGCTCGTGGTCATCTCCGTCCCCACCTTCGTCACCGGCCTGCTGCTGCAACTGCTGCTCGGCGTCGAATGGGGCTGGATCAAGCCCTCGGTCTCCTCGGAGGCGACCTTCGGCGAGCTGATCGTGCCGGGCCTGGTGCTGGCCTCCGTCTCCCTGGCGTACGTCACCCGGCTGACCCGCACCTCCATCGCGGAGAACAAACGCTCCGACTACGTCCGCACGGCCGTCGCCAAGGGGCTGCCCCGGCGCCGGGTCGTCACCCGGCACCTGCTGCGCAACTCCCTCATCCCCGTGGTGACCTTCATCGGGACCGACATCGGCGCCCTGATGGGCGGCGCGATCGTCACCGAGCGCATCTTCAACATCCACGGCGTCGGCTTCCAGCTCTACCAGGGCATCCTGCGTCAGAACACGCAGACCGTCGTCGGGTTCGTGACCGTCCTCGTCCTGGTCTTCCTGGTGGCCAACCTGCTCGTGGACCTCCTGTACGCCGTACTCGACCCGAGGATCCGCTATGCCTGAGCCGACGCCACCGGAGCACCATCTGCCGGGCGCGGGCCGCACCCCGGAGGACGGCGCCATCGCCGACACCGGCATGGGCGGGGCGATGGACCTGGCCACGGCGGAGGGGGAGACCCTGGAGCGGACCCGGGGCGGACCACCGGGCGCGGGAGCCTCGGGGCCGGACGCGGGGGCGGCCTCGGGCGAACGGGCCCGGTCCCTGTGGTCCGACGCCTGGCGCGACCTGCGCCGCAACCCCGTCTTCCTCGTGGCCGCCCTGGTCATCCTCTTCCTGGTCTTCATCTCCCTGTGGCCCGGCTCCATCACCTGGATGAGCCCCCTCAAGTGCACCCTCTCCAAGGCCCAGGAGGGCTCACAACCGGGCCACCCCTTCGGCTTCGACGGCCAGGGCTGCGACGTGTACACGCGCACGGTCTACGGCGCCCGGACGTCCGTCACGGTCGGCGTCCTGGCCACGCTCGGCGTCGCCCTGTTCGGCAGCGTGCTCGGCGGACTCGCCGGCTTCTTCGGCGGGGCTTCGGACTCGCTGCTGTCCCGGCTCACCGACGTCTTCTTCGCCATCCCGGTCGTCCTCGGCGGCCTCGTCCTGCTCTCCGTGGTGACCAGCAACACGGTCTGGCCGGTCATCGGGTTCATGGTGCTGCTCGGCTGGCCGCAGATCTCCCGCATCGCCCGCGGCTCGGTGATCACCGCCAAGCAGCACGACTACGTCCAGGCCGCCCGCGCCCTGGGCGCCTCGAACTCCCGCCTCCTGCTGCGTCACATCACCCCGAACGCGGTCGCCCCCGTCATCGTCGTGGCGACCATCGCGCTCGGCACGTACATCGCGCTGGAGGCGACGCTGTCCTACCTCGGCGTCGGTCTGAAGCCGCCGACCGTCTCCTGGGGCATCGACATCTCCGCCGCCTCCCCCTACATCCGCAACGCCCCGCACGCCCTGCTGTGGCCCTCGGGCGCGCTGGCCGTCACGGTCCTGGCGTTCATCATGCTGGGCGACGCGGTCCGCGACGCCCTCGACCCGAAGCTGAGGTGACGGCCGGATGCTGCTCGAAGTGCGCGACCTGCACGTGGAGTTCCGCACCCGGGACGGGATCGCCCGGGCCGTCAACGGCGTCAGCTACGGCGTGGACGCGGGCGAGACCCTCGCCGTGCTCGGCGAGTCCGGCTCCGGCAAGTCCGTCACCGCCCAGGCGATCATGGGCATCCTCGACATGCCGCCCGGCCGGATCACCTCCGGCGAGATCGTCTTCCGGGGCAGGGACCTGCTCACGGTCAAGGAGGACGAGCGGCGCAAGGTCCGCGGCGCCGAGATGGCGATGATCTTCCAGGACGCGCTGTCGTCCCTGAACCCCGTGCTGTCGGTCGGCGACCAGCTGGGCGAGATGTTCGCCGTGCACCGGGGGATGTCGAGGAAGGACGCGCGGGCCAAGGCCGTGGAGCTGATGGACCGCGTCCGCATCCCGGCCGCCCGCGAACGCGTCAGGGACTACCCGCACCAGTTCTCCGGGGGCATGCGCCAGCGCATCATGATCGCGATGGCGCTGGCCCTGGAACCGGCGCTCATCATCGCCGACGAACCCACCACCGCCCTGGACGTCACGGTCCAGGCCCAGGTCATGGACCTGCTCGCGGAGCTGCAGCGCGAGTACCGCATGGGCCTGATCCTCATCACCCACGACCTGGGCGTCGTCGCGGACGTCGCCGACCGCATCGCCGTCATGTACGCGGGCCGGATCGTCGAGTCCGCTCCGGTCCACGACATCTACAAGGCGCCGGCCCACCCGTACACCCGCGGCCTGCTCGACTCGATCCCGCGGCTGGACCAGAAGGGCCAGGAGCTCTACGCCATCAAGGGCCTGCCGCCCAACCTGATGAACATCCCGCCGGGCTGCGCCTTCAACCCGCGCTGCCCGATGGCGCAGGACGTGTGCCGCACCGACGTGCCGCCCCTGTACGAGGTCACCGAGGCGGGCGTCTCCCCTGCGGACCGCAGGAGCGCGTGCCACTTCTGGAGGGAGTGCCTGCATGGCTAGCACCTCGTCCGGCCCGTCGGGCCCGCCCGTCCCGCCCGGTCCACCGGTTTCGTCGGCCGAGCCGATCCTGGAGGTCAGCGGGCTGCACAAGCACTACCCGCTGACCCAGGGGATCGTGTTCCGCAGACAGGTCGGCTCGGTCAAGGCCGTCGACGGCGTCGACTTCACGCTGGGCCGGGGCGAGACCCTGGGCATCGTGGGGGAGTCCGGCTGCGGCAAGTCGACCGTCGCCAAGATGCTGGTCCACCTGGAGCGTCCGACCGAAGGGCAGATCCGCTACAAGGGCGAGGACGTCACCAAACTGTCGGGCCGGGCCCTGAAGGCCGTCCGCCGCAACATCCAGATGGTCTTCCAGGACCCGTACACATCCCTCAACCCGCGCATGACCGTCGGCGACATCATCGGGGAGCCGTACGAGATCCACCCCGAGGTGGCGCCCAAGGGCGACCGGCGCCGAAAGGTCCAGGACCTGCTGGACGTCGTCGGGCTCAACCCCGAGTACATCAACCGCTACCCGCACCAGTTCTCCGGCGGTCAGCGCCAGCGCATCGGCATCGCGCGCGGGCTGGCCCTGCGCCCCGAGGTGATCGTCGCCGACGAGCCGGTGTCCGCGCTGGACGTGTCGGTCCAGGCGCAGGTGATCAACCTGATGGACCGGCTGCAGAGCGAGTTCGACCTGTCCTATCTCTTCATCGCGCACGACCTGTCCATCGTCCGGCACATCTCGGACCGCGTCGGGGTCATGTACCTCGGACGGATCGTGGAGATCGGCCGCGACGCCGAGATCTACGACCACCCCACGCACCCCTACACCCAGGCCCTGCTCTCCGCGGTCCCGGTGCCGGACCCGGAGGCGCGGGAGCACCGGGAGCGGATCATCCTGGCGGGCGACGTGCCGTCCCCGACGAACATCCCCTCCGGCTGCCGCTTCCGCACCCGCTGCTGGAAGGCGCGGGAGCGCTGCGCCCTGGAGGTGCCGGCGCTGGCCGTCCCGGCGGAGTTCCGGCACGTCGCGGGTCCGGCGGCGCACGCCTCGGCATGCCACTTCGCCGAGGAGAAACAGGTGGTCCCCCCGGTGGAACCTGGGGTCTGAGGCGAGCTGGACGACGTCGCGCCCGCCGCGCGCCGCGACGGCCAGGGCGCGGAGCAACCGTGTATCCGGGTGGCAACCGCGTTAACACGCAGGCAACTTGGCCGACCCGGTTCCGATATACGGACGCGTCAGGCTGGACAGCGTACGGCCGTGCGGGTGCCGTGAACGGGCCGGGGCGCAGCTGTCGCCCCGGCCCGTTGCCCGTCTCAGGGCCGGGCGAGGCCCAGGGAGCGGCGCAGGAAGTCCAGCTGCAGGCGCAGGAGATTCTCGGCGACCTGCTCCTGCGGGGTCATGTGGGTCACGCCCGACAGGGGCAGCACCTCGTGCGGCCGGCCGGCGGCGAGCAGGGCCGAGGACAGCCGCAGCGAGTGGGCGACCACCACGTTGTCGTCCGCCAGTCCGTGGATGATCAGCATCGGGCGGGCCGGCTCGACGGCGTCCACCAGGCCCTCGTCGTCGATCAGGGAGTTGCGGCGGTAGACCTCGGGGTGTTCCCCGGGGTGGCCGAGGTAGCGCTCCTGGTAGTGCGTGTCGTACAGGCGCAGGTCGGTGACCGGGGCGCCGACCACCGCCGCGTGGAAGACGTCGGGACGGCGCAGCACCGCGAGTCCGGCCAGGTAGCCGCCGAAGGACCAGCCGCGCACGGCCACCCGGGTCAGGTCGAGCGGGAAGTGTTCGGCGAGCGCGTGCAGGGCGTCCACCTGGTCCTGCAGGACGATCGCGGCCATGTCGTCCTTGATCGCCTTCTCCCAGGCGGGCGAACGGCCCGGCGTTCCCCGGCCGTCGGCGACGATCACCGCGAAGCCCTGGTCGGCGAACCACTGCGAGGTCAGATGCGCGTTGTGCGCGGCCAGCACCCGCTGCCCGTGCGGCCCGCCGTAGGGGCCGAGGAGGACCGGCAGCGGGGTGTCACCGGGGTAGTCCCTAGGCATAAGCACGGCGCACGGGATGCGTCGTGCGCCCCCTTCGAGGAACGTCACGCGGGGGGACAGACCGGGATCCTCCGCAAGCGACCGGACGGTGGTCGCCGGCTTCCCCTCGCGCAGCACCCGCGCCACGCTCCCCGGCCGGTCCGGCACCGCCGACACCATGACGGTCACGGACCCCGAGCGCACCGCCGAGTGCACCCCGGGCTCCTGCGAGAGGCGCTCCACGCCCAACTCGTTGACGCGGTAGACGTGCACCTCGCCGATCTCCGGCGCGGCCGCGTCCTCGCCGGCCGAGGCCGCGACCAGCACGTCGTCCGCCGTGACGTCCAGCACCGCTCGCACCTGCAACTGGGCCCCGGTCAGTGGGCGTTCACCGACCGCGAGCACCCGCGCACCGCCCTCGTCAGCGATCCGGACCAACTGCCCGGACGGACTCCAGCAGGGCACGCCGGGGAAAAGTTCCAGCCAAATCCGATCTTCGTCGGCATGCACCATCCGGGTCCTCCCGGAGTCGGTGTCCACCGCCAGGAACAGCTGACTTCGCTGGTCGCGCGCCTGGACGAGCAGCAGCGGCGCCCCCGCCCCTGACCAGTGCACTCGCGCCAGATACGGGTACCGCGAACGGTCCCAGGAGACCTCCGTGCGCACCCCGTCGAGCCCGAACACGAACAGCCGCACCTCCGCGTTGGCCGTTCCGGCAGCCGGATAGGGCACGTGGTGCGGGTCACGTTTCGGCTGGGCCGGATCCGAGATCCACCACCGCTCCACCGGCGTGTCGTCCACCCTCGCGACCAGCAGCCGATCCGACTCCGGGGCCCACCAGAAGCCGCGTTGGCGGCCCATCTCCTCGGCCGCGATGAACTCGGCCAATCCATAGGAAACCGTGTCCGATTCCGGTTCCGCCACCGCCCGGTCGTCCTCGCCCCCGGCGTCCACCACCCGCAGCGCGCCCCCGGCGACGTACGCGACGAGCCGTCCGTCGGGGGAGGGGCGGGGGTCGATCACCGGCCCCGCGACCGGGAGCTCGGCGGCCGTCCCGGCCCGCAGCTCGGCCGTGAAAAGCCGCCCTGACAAGGCGAAAGACGCCAGCTCCACCGCCTCGTCGGTGGCATAGCCGACGATGCCGGCGCCCCCCTCGCGGCTGCGTTCGCGACGGGCCCGTTCCTGGGGCGAGAGGTCCTCCGAGGCGCCGCCGAGCAGGGCCCCCGGGTCGGCGGCGAGGCGTTCCGTGCCGTCCGCCGGATCGAGGACCCACAGGGCGCCCGCACGGTCAGTGCCGGAGCCGGACCGCAGGAAGGCGACCCGGGAGCCGTCGGGGGCCACCGTGAACGAACGCGGCGCGCCGAGGGTGAAACGCTGGGTGCGGGCGTGCCTGCGGGGGAAGGAGTCGGAGTCGGTCGTCATCCTCCGACCATATTGGCCATGCTCCCCCCTTGTGCGGCTGTGCGCCGAGAGATGCGCGCCCACACATAGTTATGATCACTAGCGCTGCGTGGGTATGAACCTGCTGGCTGATGTATCGACTTACCCGTTCCCTCGCTCTGTCGTCCCCCACGTTCCCGGGTCCTTGGAGGTGAGCCGCCGTGGCACTCTCGATTTCGGCGGTAGTGCTGCTGGCGATCGTCGTCTTCTTGCTGGTCAAGAAGTCGGGACTGAAGGGCGGTCACGCTGTCGTCTGCATCCTGCTCGGCTTCTATCTGGCCTCCTCGACGATCGCGCCGACCATCAACGACCTGACGACGAGCGTGGCGAGCATGATCGGCAGCATCAAGTTCTGACGCCCGCCCGCACGTGGGCTCCGGCGGGCGACCGACCGGAGCCCGCGGCGGCATCGCCGGGCGCTGGCCGAGCCGCGCGTCGAACTGTCGGAGACAGCGACCTGTCGGAGACCAGCGACCGTCTGGAGGCCGAGCGGGGCTCGTGCCGAGGCGGAACATGGACATGCTGGGCCGCAGTGGGCTCCAGGACACGTCCACCGTCGTGATCTCCACGATCCCCGCCCTCGAAGACGCCGACAGCGGCCTGCCGCCCGAGGTGATCGCCGAGGAGATCGTCCGCGACCTCCAGGCCGCCCTGAACGAGTTCACGGCCATCGCCCGCTCCCTCGGCGGCGAGGTCGACGTACCGGAGACCGGGGTCGAGTAGACCGTCAGCCTTCGGACACGTATGGCACGAAGTCGGCCCATGCCTTGAGGGACAGCGTGAAGCGGGGGCTGCTGTCGGCGTATTTGGAGTCGCGGACGTGGATCGTGCCGGGGGTGGTGGCGATCTCGACGCAGGAGTCACCGTCGGGGCCGTCGCTGTAGCTGCTCTTGAACCACGCCAGCTCGGATGTCTCTCCAGCGGAACCCTTGTGGATCACGTTTCTCCCAGCAGTTGCTCGATGAAGGTCAGCGACTCCCGGGGCGGGAGAGCCTGGGCCCGGATGCTGCCGTACCGCAGCTCAAGGATCCGCAGCTGCTTCGGATCTGAGATCGGTCGGCCGTTGTACGCGCCGTCGGAACGGCCTACAGCCGTGCCGTCCGGGAACTTCAGCACCTCGATCTTTCCACTCAGCCCAGGGTGGGCCTCGGAATTCGTTGGCATCACCTGAAGCGTGACGTTGCGCAACCGCCCCACCTCCAGCAGATGTTCGAGTTGCTGGCGCCACACCATTGTGCCTCCGACCGGCCGACGCAGTGTCGCCTCTTCCTGGACGAAGCTGAGGGCGGGGGCAGGCAACCGCTCGAAGATCGATTTCCGGGCCATGCGAGCGGCCACCCGACGCTCCGCCTCCTCAGGCGAGTACGCAGGCTGCCAGACTTCGAAGAGGGCCCGCGCATGCTCCGGCGTCTGCAACAGCCCGTGCAAGCTGAGCCCGACGTACACCCCGAGCTCGACCGCCTGCGCTTCCAACTTGGCGATCTCGCGGACGTTCTTCGGGTACCGGACCTTCTTCACGTCCTCCTTCATCGCCGAGAGCAGTCCACCCGCCCCCAACACCTTGTCGGCCTTGTCCAGGTACTCGGGGCGGGGGATCCGCTTCCCGCTCTCGATCTTGTAGACGAGGTCCTCGCCGTAGCCGACCGCCAGCCCGAAGTCGGCCGCGCGCATCCCCACGGCCTCTCGCCGCAGTTTCAGCTGCCGCCCCACCGTCTCCACGACGGCGAGACCCCAGTCGTCGTCCGGGTCCACCTCCCAACCCGGTTCGTCCGTCTCCTCCTTGAGCTGGACCGGCTTGCCGTTCACCTGCGTCATTCGCGCCCCTCCGTCACCCGAACCGACAGTCCCGACACGACCGGACAACGCCCGGACAGTCACCGTACGCAACGGCTTCATCACTGTTCACGGTAAGCGGGAGTGGCCACCCTGAGTGACGTGATCCAGGAATCCGTCTCCTCTGCCACCCAACCCGACCGGCACTTCCGCAACTTCAGCGTGCGGCTGTCTCCCACCCCTCGCGGAGCGCGTCTCGCCCGGCTGCTGACGGCCGAGCAACTGCGCTCCTGGGGCATGCCGGTCGACCCGGCCGGTCAGATCGTCGCCGAACTCGCTGCGAACGCGGTGACCCACGGACGCGTTCCGGGCCGGGACTTCCGCCTCACGCTCTACGTCATCGCGAACACGCTGCGCATCGAGGTGACCGACACGGCGGGGGGCCGCCTGCCCCGACTGCGTCCCACGTGCTCGCAGGGCGACTCCGAGTCCGGCCGTGGACTGCTCCTCGTCGAGGCGCTCGCCGACCGGTGGGGCTGGGCCCCGGAGCTGCGCCCGCGCAAGACGGTCTGGGCCGAGGTCGTACTTCCCCCGGATGACGTTCGGAGCCGCCACGACTCCTGACCGCCGGGAGACCCGGACAAGGCATCGCCCTCGCCATCGCCTGCGTACCCGACGCCGAGGGGTGACGGGCGGGCGGGTGGACGACCGGTGGAGGAGTGCCGCCTCGTAGGGTTGGCTTCATGACGGAACTGCCCTCCCTCGACCTCCGGCCAGGGGGACACCCGGCTCGCGCCCCCCGGCGTCTGCTGCTGGTGCACGCGCACCCGGACGACGAGTCGATCAACAACGGCGCGACCATGGCCAGGTACGCGGCCGAGGGCGCCCATGTGACCCTGGTCACCTGCACCCTCGGCGAGCGCGGCGAGGTCATCCCGCCCCGGCTGCGCCACCTGACCGGCGCCGCCCTCGGGGAGCACCGCAGGGGTGAACTCGCCGCCGCCATGGCCGAACTCGGCGTCGACGACTTCCGGCTGCTCGGCGGCCCCGGCCGCTACGGCGACTCCGGAATGATGGGCCTCGCCGACAACGACGACCCCGCGTGCTTCTGGCAGGCCGACGTCGACGCAGCCGCCGCGGCCCTCGTCGAGGTGATCCTGGAGGTGCGCCCCCAGGTCCTCGTGACCTACGACGACGACGGCGGCTACGGCCACCCCGACCACGTCCAGGCCCACCGCGTCGCCATGCGGGCGGCCGAGCTGGCCGAGGCCGCCGGATGGCGCATCCCCAAGGTGTACTGGAACCGCGTCCCGCGATCCGTCGCCGAGGAGGCCTTCGCCCGGCTCCGCGACGAGCTGCCGCAGCTCCCGTTCGACCGGAGCGCGGCCGTGTCCGACGTGCCGGGCGTCGTGGACGACGACCGCGTCACCGCCGAGATCGACGGCGCCGGCGCCCCGGCCGCCGCCAAGGCCGCCGCGATGCGCGCACACGCCACCCAGGTCGAAGTCGCGCCGGGGGACCGGTACTTCGTCCTGTCCAACGAACTCGCCCAGCCGCTCTTCGCGACGGAGTACTACGAGCTCGTACGCGGCGAGCCGGCCGGGAAGAGGGAGACCGACCTGTTCGCGGGTCTCGACGACACGGCGGAGGCGGCCTGATGTCCGACCGTGGCTCGATGCTCGCCCAGCCGCTGCGGATGCCCCCCGCCCGGCGGGTCGCCGCCTACGCGGGGCTCCTGCTGCTCGGGGCGGTCGCCGGCCTCGCCGGCGCACTCGTCCAGGCCGGCTCGTTCCCCGGCGGCCTGCTCCTCGCGCTCGCCGGCGCGTGCGGACTGTTCATCGGCGGCGCGCGGGCCCTCGACACCCGCGCCGGGGCCGTCGCGCCCGCCGTCGGCTGGATGGTCTCCGTCGTCCTGTGCACCGCGGGCCGTCCGGAGGGCGACTTCCTGTTCGGCGCGGGAGGCGGCTCGTACCTCTTCCTGCTCGGCGGCATGGCGCTTGCTGTGATCTGCGCCACCATCGGTTGGGGGCGGCAACCGGTCGGCGACGACGTCCGACTTGGGAAGTGACGTACCACTTCACCGCGGCCCGCCCGTGGGAGTCCCGTGTGGGTTTCCCCGGCGGTCGTGGGATACGGGCCAGAAGTGGCCAGTATGGTGGTGCGCGCCGCCGAGCTGCCCGTGAGGTCGTGGCGGGCGGCGGAGCCAACCTGGAGAACCTGCCTTGAGTCGTGAAACTGACAGTCCGTCCTCCGGGCCCAACGGGTCCAACGGGCGCGGCGGAGCCGCATACCCCTCGGGCACGCCGCCGTACGGCACCCCCGTGGTGTCCGACGGCGGTGCCGACGCGAGCCGTCCGGCTGCGCAGCCGGAGGAACGCAAGACCGAGACCACGCTGACGACGCGGATCCGCATCAACATCCCCGGATCGCGGCCCATTCCGCCGGTCGTCGTGCGCACCCCCGTCGGCGACGCCGACCAGGCGGGCGACGACGGCCCCGGCGGCAAGGCCGGCGCCGACGCCGGCGCACAGCAGGCCGCGCCCTCCGGCGCCGTCGGCCCGAGCTCGTCGGACACCGGCTCGTTCGAGCTGCCCGGCGAACCCGCGCCCGGCGCCGACGACAGGACGAGCGAATGGTTCGCGCCGCGCAAGTCCTCGCCCGCCAAGGGCGGTCAGGGAGCCGGCGGGACCAACGGAGCCGGTCTGCCGGGCGGTTCCGCCGCCGGGACCGGCACGCCCGCGACCCCCCCGGCCGCAGCTCCCGGCGCGGCAGCGCGACCGGGCGGTGGGCGTCCCGGTGGCGTGGTCGGCTCGATGAGCGTGCCGGGCGGAACGCGTCCCGGCGGTACCAACGGGGCCGGGCTGCCCGGCGCCACCGGCGGTCCCGTGGCTCCGGGACACGGTGGCGGCACGGGTTCCTTCGACGTCACCGAGGCGCTCGCCGGCGGTCCCCTCGGCAACGGCTCGCGTCCGGGCCAGGGCCCGACGCAGGGGCCGGGTCAGGGGCCGGGTCAGGGCGGCTCCGGGGCGAACCGCGACAACCTGCCGTACTTCTCCGGCAACGGCCAGAACGGCCTCCCCGGCCCGAACGGCGGTCCCGGCGGCCCGAGCGGCGGCCTCCCCGGCCCGAACGGCGGCCCGAGCGGCGGTCCCGGCGGGCCGAACGCCCAGCAGGGCGGTCCCGGCGGCCTGCCCGGCGGTCCGGGAGCCCGAACCGGCCTTCCGGCCGGTCCCGGCGGCCCGGGCGGCTCCTACGACTTCAACGGCCCCGACGGACCCGGCGGCCCCGGGGGCCCCGGCGGTCCGCAGGGCGGCCCCACCGGCCCGACCAGCGGTCCGGTCACCGGTGACGGCCCGATCGTGCCCCCGATGAACGGCGGCGCCCCGGGCGCCACCCGCGCTCCCGGCGGTCCGGGTGTGCCGTCCGGCCCCGGCGGTCCGGGTGTGCCGTCCGGTCCCGGCGGCCCGCGTTCGGCCGCTCCGGGCGCCGGCGCCGGCGTGGGGCGGCTGCCCGGCGGGGGCCTCAGCGACGACACCGCGATCCTCACCCCGCAAAAGCCCGCCCCCGGACCGGGCGCGGGCGGTTACGGCGGCCGTCCGGTCGACAACGTCTCCGGACACACCGTCACCAGCGGCATCCCCGTCGTCCCGGCCGGCGGCGGCCAGGGCGGGCCCTTCGGACCGGGCGGCGCGCCCGCCGACGGGCCGCTGCCGCACACCGGGCCCAAGGCGCCGGAGCAGAGCAGGCCGAGCCCGTCCGCGGGCGACTCCCAGAAGAAGAAAAAGAAGAAGGGACGCGGCAAGCTCCCGCTGCTCGGCGGCCTGGTGGTGGTCGCCGGGGTCGGCGTCTACGGCGCCGGCCTGCTGATGAACCACTCCGACGTGCCCAAGGGCACCACCGTCCTCGGCGTCGACATCGGCGGCGGCACCCGCGACGACGCCGTCAAGAAGCTCGACGACGCCTTCGACAAGCGGGTCGGGCAGCCGCTGAAGCTGTCCGTGGACGGCGGCACGGTCACGCTCAAGCCGGACCAGGCGGGCCTGCAGTTCGACATCCAGGCCACGGTCGACGACGCCGCCCAGAGCGACTACAACCCGGTCTCGGTGATCGGCTCGCTGTTCGGACAGCACCGCGAGGTCGAGCCCGCGATGCCGGTCGACGAGGAGAAGCTGCAGGCCGCTCTGCGCAGCGCGGCGGGCGGTTCCGGCTCGGCCACCGACGGCACCATCACCTTCGAGTCCGGCAAGGCCGTCCCCGTCTACGGCAAGGCCGGCAAGGGCATCGACGCGGCGAAGGCCCAGGACGCCGTCGTGGCGGCCTACCGCACCCAGGTGGAGACCGGTTCGGCGGCCGGCGTGAAGGTGCCGACCACCACCAGGCAGCCCACGGTGCCCGACGCCGAGGTCGACCGCATGATGAAGGAGTTCGCCGAACCGGCGATGTCCGGCAAGGTCACCGTCATGACCGACGCGGCGCACTCGGTCTCCTTCAGCCCGAAGAACTCCCTGTGGAAGTTCCTCCGGGTCAAGGCGGTCGACGGCAAGCTCGTCGAGAGCTACGACCAGCCGGCCCTGAAGGCGCTGTACGGCGGCACCTTCCACGGCGTCCTGATCTCCCGCGGCACCGGCCAGAAGACGGCCGTCACCGTCCAGGACGTCATCGGCGCGCTGCGTCCCGCCCTCAAGAGCGAGACGAACCGGATCGGCGTCATCGACACCGACCCGAGCTGACGTCTGCGCGGCGTCGCATGACATCTGTCATGCGACGCCGCGGACGTCCGACACTGCCGCCCGGGGCGCCGTCCGCGCGACGATGACCGGCATGACGACGCAGACAGCACCGGTGGTCGACTTCGACCAGGTGAGCAAGAGCTTCGGGAACGTGCGGGCCGTGGACGGCCTGACGCTCTCGCTGCGCCCGGGGGAGACCGTGGCGCTGCTGGGACCCAACGGGGCGGGCAAGTCCACCACCCTCGACCTCCTCCTCGGCCTCAAACAGCCCGACAGCGGCGCCGTCCGCGTCTTCGGGGTCACCGCGCGCGAGGCGATCGTCGCCGGCCGGGTGGGCGCGATGCTGCAGAGCGGCGGACTGATGGACGAGGTCACCGTCGCCGAACTCGTCGGCCTCGCCTGCGCCCTGCACCCCAAGCCGTACCAGGCCTCCGACGTGATGGCCCGCGCGGGCATCGCGTCGATCGCCGCCCGCAAGGTGAACAAGCTCTCCGGCGGGCAGGCCCAGCGCGTGCGGTTCGCCCTCGCCACCGCCGGCGACAGCGACCTGATCGTCCTGGACGAGCCCACCACCGGCATGGACGTCACCGCCCGCCAGGCCTTCTGGGCCACCATGCGCGAGCAGGCCGACCAGGGCCGCACCGTCCTGTTCGCCACGCACTACCTGGAGGAGGCCGACGCCATAGCCGACCGGGTGCTGGTCCTGCACCGGGGCCGGCTGCTGGCCGACGGCACGGCGGCCGAGATCAAGGCGAAGGCGGGCGCCCGGCGCATCTCCTTCGACCTGGAGGGCGAGATCGACGAACGGGCCCTGCGTGAACTGCCCTTCCTCACCGCCGTCACCGTGTCCCACAGCGGCTCCGCCGCGGAATCCGTGCACACCGTGCGCATCCAGTCCGGCGACGCCGACGCCACCGTCCACGCGCTGTACGGGCTCGGCCTCTACCCCCGCAACCTCGAAGTCGCCGGGCTCGGTCTGGAGCAGGCCTTCGTCGCCATCACCGCCGCCGAGGAGGCGAAGACCAAGTGAACAGCCTGATCAAGCTGGAGCTCGCCCGCGCCCTGCGCAACCGCAAGTTCCTGTTCTTCTCGGTGATCTACCCGTCGGTCCTGTTCCTGCTGATCTCCAGCACCTCCGACAGCGCCACGAAGGTCGACGGGACCGGCCTGACCCTCCCGACGTACATGATGGTCTCGATGGCCTCCTTCGGCGCCCTCACGGCCGTCCTCATGGGCAACAGCGAGCGCATCGCCAAGGAGCGCGAGAACGGCTGGGTGCGGCAACTGCGGCTGACCACCCTCCCGGGCCGCGGATACGTCCTCGCCAAGACCGCCAGCGCGGCCGTGGTCAGCCTGCCGTCCATCGTCGTGGTGTTCGTCTGCGCCGCCGCCCTGAAGGACGTACGGCTGGACGCCTGGCAGTGGTGCGCCCTGACCGGCGCGATCTGGGCCGGCAGCCTCGTCTTCGCCGCGCTGGGTGTGGCGATCGGCTACCTCGCCGACGGGGACGCGGTCCGCCCGATCACCATGATCACCTACTTCGGGCTGTCGATCCTGGGCGGCCTGTGGTGGCCCACCGCCACCTTCCCGTCCTGGCTGCGGGGCATAGCCGAGTGGGCCCCCACCCACGCGTACGCTGCGCTGGGGCAGGCGATCGAACAGAGCCAGGCCCCCCATGCCAAGGACATCGCCATCCTGGTCGCCTTCTTCGTCCTGTTCACGGGCGGTGCGGCCTGGCTGTACCGGAAGGACACGCTGAAGGCGTGAGCGTCATGACGGACGATCAGTCGCACGAGGCCCGGCAGGAGCCCCAGATCCTGCTGGGCCGGCCGGCCCGCAACCGGCGGGAGCTGTGGCGCCGCAAGCTGCTCTGGATCGGCGTCTGGCTGGTGTTCCTCAGCTCTCCGGTCCACGACCTCGTCTCCGGGCGGCACACCACCGGCGCCACCGTGGCCGGCTGGCTGGGCCTGGCGGTGTTCGTCGCGCTCTACCTCTCCCTGCTGTTCCGCAACATGGGGGACACGCCCTACCCCTCGAGGCTCGTCGCCGCCGTCATCGGCTCCATGGCGGTGCTCGCCACGGTCCTGGGCCTCACCCTGGGCCCCGCCTGGCTCGGGCTGTACTGCTACGTCTCCGTGGCCTGCGGAAGCGTGCTGCCGATGCGGGCGGCGTTCTGGACGATCCCGGGCACGGGCGCGGTGCTCCTCCTCGTCGGTCTGCGCGCCGACGAGGAGGAGGCGCTCAACCTCCTGCTGCTGGTCCTGCTCATCGGGTTCGCGATGACGGGCGTGAGCCAACTCGTCCGCACGACGGTGGAGTTGCGCAAGGCCCGGGCGACGGTCGCCCAACTGGCCGCCAACGAGGAGCGGCTGAGACTGGCGAGGGACCTGCACGATCTGCTCGGCCACTCGCTGTCCCTCATCACGCTCAAGAGCGAGCTGGCCGGCCGCATGCTGCCCGACCACCCGGACAAGGCCGCCCAGCAGGTCGCCGACATCGAACAGGTCAGCCGGCAGGCCCTGGTGGACGTCCGCGAGGCCGTCACCGGCTACCGGCGGCCCCGGCTGGCGTCCGAACTGGCCGGTGCGGAGGTCGCCCTGACGGCGGCCGGCGTCGTCGCCGCGATACCCGCGGAGCCGGACCTGGACGGCGTCCCCGAGGAGAGCGAGTCCGCCCTGGCCTGGGCCCTGCGCGAGGCGATCACCAACGTCGTACGGCACAGCGGCGCGACCCGCTGCACGGTGGACGTCGTGCGGCGCCAGACCCTCGACGGCCCGGTCCTGGAACTCTCCGTGGAGGACGACGGTTCCGGGGGCTCCGGCAAGGGCCCCGGCAACGGTCTCACCGGTCTGACCGAACGTCTGGAGAAGGCGAGCGGCACCCTGGACGCGGGCCGCCTGAAGAGGGGCTTCCGGCTGGCCGCCCGGGTCCCGGCCGGCCCGGCCCGCGGCATAGGATCCGGCTCATGAGTGGTGGCACGATCAAGGTCCTGCTGGCCGAGGACCAGTCGATGGTTCGCGAGGCCCTGGCGGCCCTGCTCGGCCTGGAGGACGACATCGAGGTGGTCGCCCAGGTGGCGCGGGGCGACGAGGTCCTCGCGGCCGTCCGCGCCCACGACGTCGACGTCGCTCTCCTCGACATAGAGATGCCGGGCGCGACGGGCATCGAGGCGGCGGCCCAGGTCCACCGGGAGTTCCCGGGACTGAAGCTGGTCGTGCTCACCACCTTCGGCCGTCCCGGCTATCTGCGCAGCGCGATGGAGGCGGGCGCCGACGCTTTCCTGGTCAAGGACGCTCCGGCCGCCCAGCTGGCTCAGGCGGTCCGCAAGGTCCTCGCGGGCGAGCGGGTCATCGACCCCACGCTCGCCGCGGCCGCGCTCGCCGGGGGCGCCAACCCCCTGACCGACCGCGAGCGCGAGGTCCTGCGCGCGGCGGCCGACGGTTCGACCAACGCGGAACTGGCCGCCGCCCTGCACCTGTCCCAGGGCACGGTCCGCAACTACCTGTCGACGGCGATCCAGAAGCTCGCGGTGCGCAACCGGGCTGAGGCGGTCCGCACCGCCAGGGAAAAGGGCTGGCTGTGAGCCGCTAGCCCCAGCCGACCCGGTCGGCACGGCCGCCGGTTGCGTGGGCCCAGGGGCCGGGTCCGTAGGACCGGGGCGGTCCGTCAGCCGGAGAGGCAGCGGCCGGCGACTCGGGTTCGGGGACGGGGCGTTCGCGTCACGCCGGGTGTCAGTTCAACAGGGCCCGCGCGGCGAACGCCTCCTTCCGTACCCGTCCCGCCGCCGCCTCGTCCACGACCTCCACCAGTGACGCGTACTCCTCCAGCTCTACGGCCCCGCCGACGAAATCGCCCCGCTGGACCAGCAACTGCCCCTTCTCGTACCGAAGTCGGGCCGGATGCGAGGGCACGGCCAGCCCCAGCTCGACGGCCCACAGGGCGACGTCCGACCGCTCCGGACGGGCCGCGGCCCACGACCGGATGTTGTTCAGGATCCGCATCACGACGTCCAACGGCTCCGCCGGCGCCAGCATCGACGGCTCCAGCCGCGCCCCCGTCGCCCCCGTGACCAGTTGCTCCGCGTCACCGCCGGTCAGCACCCGCCCGCCGTCGAACGGGTCGACGAGGACCTGCCGCTCGACGTCCCCGGCCGGCCCGAACCCCACCACGAAGTGCCCCGGCAGCGCGACCCCGTGGACCGGGGCCCCGGCCCGCCGCGCCACCTCCACCCACACCACGGACAACAGGATCGGCAGCCCCCGCCGCCGGGTGAGCACCTGATGCAGCAGCGACGACTCCAGCCGGTCGTAGTCCGCGTCCGACCCGCCGAAGCCGTATCGCCCGCCGAGCAGGTCCCGCAGCGCCGCGGCCCACGCGTGCGGTCCGCCGGGCCGGTACGGCAGCTCGCCCGCCAGCCGGTCCAGCTCGATCTGGGCGGCGTCCAGAGCGGCCTCGTCCAGCCGCGGATCCGCCGCCGCGCCGATCAGCAGACACAGCAGCGCAAGGTCGGGCCGCTCGGCCCGCGCCTCCTCGGCGAACCGCCGTCGCGCCTCGTCGCGGTCGATCCCGTCGCCGGCCTCGCTCACGACGCCTCCGTCGAGGACTCCCGCGCCGGCTCCCGGTAGTGGTGGTACGCGTGATGCGCGGCGAAGCCCATCCCGGCGTACAGCGCCCGTGCTCCCGCGTTCTCCTCCTCCACCTGCAGCCAGGCCGCCGACGCTCCCTCCGCCAGCGCCTGCCGGGCCAGCGCGGCCATCACGGTCGTGGCGAGCCCCTCGCGCCGGCGCGCCGGATCGACCTCGACGGCGGCGAACCCGGCCCACCGCCCGTCCACGACGCACCGCCCGATCGCGGCCGGCGCCTCGCCGGGCGGTCCGGGCACGGACGCGAACCACACCGACGGCCCGTCCCCGCTCCCGGCCTCGCCCGAACCGGGAAACCCGCCGCCCAGCACCTTCAGGGCCGCCTCGCCGACCCCCTTGCGCTGATACCGCGCCAGCCACGCCCCGTCGGCCTCCCGGGCCAGCACCACACCCGTGCCCTGCGCCCGGTCGGCGACCGGCGCCAACGCCCCGATCCACAGCTGAGCCGTCACCTCACGCACCCACCCGCGCTCCTCCAGCCGCGCGCTCAGCAGTTCCTCCGCGCCTTCGGCCCCCGTCGCCGTCTGCACATAGGCGGGCAGCCCGCGCCGGCCGTACCAGTCCCGGACGACGTCCAGGGCCGCGTCGAGCGGCATCCCGGGGTCGCCGAGCGGCAGCACCGAGTTGGCCCGCCGCGTGAAGCCCGCGGCGGCCCGCAGCTCCCACGCGCCGAGCCGTTCGCTCTCCACGGGACGCCAGGCCCGCGCGGCGACCCGGGCGAGCTCCGGGTAGGAGGCGGCGGGCCCGCGTCGGCGGGCCGGCGCGGCCGGCACGACCTTCCCGGCGACCAGCGAGGACGCGTCAACGCGGACGCTCTCACCGCTCTTCCGTGTGATCGCGAGCACACCGTCGTCCCATGATGTGAGAACACCGACCGTGTCGGTGAATTCGTCCCCCGGGGAACCAGTGCCGCTCAAGCATCGAACGGAGACACGTTTGCCCACGTCAGCGGCGGTGATACGGACCTCCAAGCGTCCGGCGGCCGAGATTTCCACAGGTCGGTTCACCCCTCCTGTTCGGATCATGCCCAAGAACGGAGATACTAGGGGCGGGCATCGACGACGCCGCGCTCCCGCGCGCCAGGCGGCGGAGCCTGAGGAGGCCCGCCGGCGCCCTATCGAGGAGGAACGACAGCGTGACCTACGTCATCGCGCAGCCTTGTGTCGACGTGAAGGACAAGGCCTGCATCGAAGAGTGCCCGGTCGACTGCATCTACGAGGGCCAGCGGTCCTTGTACATCCACCCGGACGAATGCGTCGACTGCGGTGCCTGTGAGCCGGTCTGCCCGGTCGAGGCGATCTTCTACGAGGACGACACTCCGGAGGAGTGGAAGGACTACTACAAGGCGAACGTCGAGTTCTTCGACGACCTCGGCTCGCCCGGCGGCGCCAGCAAGCTGGGTCTGATCGAGCGCGACCACCCCTTCGTCGCCGCGCTGCCGCCGCAGGCGGCCGAGTAATCCGCAGCAGCGGCCCGCACTCCGTGCCGCCTCGGTCCCGTACGGCCTGATCCCGCCGATCGCCGTACGGGGCCGAGGCGTTGGCCGTTCGTACGAAAGTGAGCCAGTCACCGTGTCCTCCGCAGTCTCCGACCGCCTTCCCACGTTTCCCTGGGACAAGCTGGAGCCGTACAAGAAGACGGCCGCAGCGCACCCGGACGGCATCGTCGACCTCTCCGTCGGCACTCCGGTCGACCCGGTCCCCGATCTGATCCAGAAGGCCCTGATCGACGCGGCGGACTCGCCGGGCTACCCGACCGTCTGGGGCACCCCGGCGCTGCGGGACGCGATCACCGGCTGGCTGGAGCGCCGTCTGGGCGCCCGCGAGGTCACCCACCGCCACGTCCTGCCGATCGTCGGCTCCAAGGAACTGGTGGCCTGGCTTCCGACCCAGCTGGGCCTCGGACCCGGCGACAGGGTGGCCTTCCCACGGCTGGCCTACCCGACGTACGAGGTGGGCGCGCGGCTGGCCGGCGCCCGGTACGAGGTCTACGACGACCCCACGGCCCTGGACCCGACCGACCTCAGGCTGCTCTGGCTGAACTCGCCGTCCAACCCCACCGGACAGGTCCTGTCCCAGGCGGAGCTGACCCGGATCGTCGCCTGGGCGAGGCGGCACGGGGTGCTGGTCTTCTCCGACGAGTGCTACCTGGAGCTGGGCTGGGAGGCCGACCCGGTCTCGGTCCTGCACCCGGACGTCAACGGCGGCTCGTACGAGGGCGTCGTCGCCGTCCACTCCCTTTCCAAGCGCTCCAACCTGGCCGGCTACCGCGCGGCCTTCCTGGCGGGCGACCCGGCCGTCCTCGGCCCCCTGCTGGAGATCCGCAAGCACGGCGGGATGATGACGGCGGCGCCCACCCAGGCGGCCGTCGTGGCGGCTCTCGGCGACGACGTCCACGTCCGCGAGCAGCGCGAACGCTACGCGGCCCGCCGCGCCCTCCTGCGCGAGGCGCTCGTGTCCCACGGCTTCCGCATCGAGCACAGCGAGGCCAGCCTCTACCTCTGGGCGACGCGGGACGAGTCCTGCTGGACCACCGTCGCCCACCTGGCCGACCGGGGCATCCTGGTGGCCCCCGGCGACTTCTACGGCGAGGCGGGCGCGCAGTTCGTGCGCGTGGCCCTCACCGCGACGGACGAGCGGGTGCGCGCGGCCGTGGCACGGCTGTAGTCCCGGCCCCGGATCCCGCCCGGGCGCACGCGACGGAACGGGGTCCGGGGGAACTCCCCCGGACCCCGTCCGAACTCACCGAACTCACCGAACCCACCGGTCCAGGCCGGACCCCGGCCGGGTCCTAGCCGAGCGGCAGGCCCTTCACCGGCAGGGTCTGGGCGCCGGGCAGCCCGCCCTTGGTCAGGGACTCGGTCGGCAGGCCGCCCTTCGTGGCGGTCGACGCGGTGTCCCCGAGGAGGCTCCCGGCGGAGCCGGCCGCCTCGCCGGCCGTCTTCTGCGCCGCCGGCGCCGCCTTCTTCACGGCCTTGCCGCCGGTCTTGCCCGCGACGGGCACCGCCTGCTCGACCGCCTTGCCGCCGGTCTCACCCGCGAGCCCGGTCACGTGCTGGGCCGCGCCGTCGACCGTGTTGCCGACGGCGGCCCCGTCCAGGGCGGTCAGGCCGCCGAGGTCCGGAGCGGCGGGGAGGCCGGGTGCCGCGCTGGCGGAGCCGGCCGCACCGACTCCGGCGGCCGCTCCTGCAGCGACGAGCAGCGCGGCGCGGGCGATCCGGCGGGTCAGGGGGAGGGACATGATGCTCCTTCGACGGGAGAGAACAAGGACTGTCTGTGACGGTCTGTCTGCGTCCGACTGTCTGTACCTGTCTGTACCTGACGGTCCGACTGTGTGTGCTGTCCGGGCCCGGACGCAGTGACTACCGCTCGAAGCCCGCGAAGGTTGCGCACGGCCGACGTAAAGAGTTGGCAATGCGTCGCATTATCGGCTGCGGATAAAAGCGGGCAAAAAGTGCCCGATGTGAAAGTCCGTCAAACCCTCACAGCCCTTTGTCCCCAAGGGATTCCCGTGAGGCGGGGGTGACGGCGTGAAAACCCGAACACCCGGCCGCGCGAACGCCGCGCACATGACCCGGCCGGGTGACGACCCGCACTACTGCTCGGTGACGATCCGCACGCTGTCCGCCCCGCCGCCCGCCGCCGGGCCGCCGGCGGCCTCCGCGCTGGTGGACCCGGTCGCCCGCCACCGGCTGTCGGTGTTCCCGGAGACCCACTCCCGGCCCGCGTACGCGACGCGCTCGATCCGCAGCGCCGAGGCGTTGGCCACCGCCCAGTGGGCCAGCTGCCAGCCCCGCTCGCCGACACTGCGCCCGCCGGCCGTGGTGTCCTCGGCCACCGGCAGGATCAGCGTCCGCCCCGAGCCTTTGGCCACGGGGGTCTCGGCGTCGGCCGACGACGCCTTCCCGGCGCGCGCGCCGGCCTGCGCGCCCTCCGGCCGCAGCGCGCCGCGCCCGAAGTCACGGGTCAGCGCCGCCCGTACCGCCGCCGGGCCCGAGGCCGCCGTGGACCGTGAGCGGCCGTCGCAGGTCAGCGTCGCCGCCGAGGTCCCGGTCAGCGCGGCGGCCAGCAGCACGGCGTCCGGCTCGTGCTTGGCGTACGCCTCCGGGTACCCGCTGCGCTGCACACGCTGCGCGGCGACCGTCAACGGGAGTTCGGTGTAGTCGCGGACCTTCGCGAGGTGCTGGTAGAAGACGTCCGCCGCGTACGCCGGGTCCGTGACCTGCTTCTCGGTGCCCCAGCCCTGCGAGGGCCGCTGCTGGAACAGGCCGAGCGAGTCCCGGTCGCCGTGGTCGAGGTTGCGCAGCCCCGACTCCTGCAGGGCCGTCGCCAGGGCGATGGCCACGGCCCGCTCGGGCATCGCCCGGTCGGTGCCGACGGCGGCGATCGTGGCCGCGTTCACCGCCTGCTCCGGTGTGAACTCGTACGCCGCGCCGTTCCCGTCGCCGGACACGACCCGGCAGCCGGGATCTCCCGTCCCGCCGGAGACGTACTGGACCACGGCATAGCCCGCGACGGCGGACAGGACCACGCAGGCCGCCCCGAAACGGACGAGGCGGCCGCGGCGCTTGGGGGAGGGCGACGGCTCGGGCACGCGTACAAGGTACTGGAGAGCACGAAGGACCAGGAGGGGTGTGCGCACCGTCCGGGAAGAGGGGGCGCGCCGACCGGCGCGTTAGGGTCGACGGCATGGCCGACACCCCGCTTGACCTCACCCTGGACGCCGCGGCGCTCACCGCGCGGCTCGTCGACTTCCGCTCGGAGAGCGGCGACGAGAAGCCGCTCGCGGACGCGATCGAGACCGCCCTGCGCGCGCTGCCGCACCTGGCGGTGGACCGCCTCGGCAACAACGTGGTCGCCCGCACGGACCTGGGCCACGCCGAGCGCGTGGTCCTGGCCGGGCACATCGACACGGTGCCGATCGCCGGCAACGTCCCGTCGAGGCTGGACGAGGACGGGGTGCTGTGGGGCTGCGGCACCTGCGACATGAAGTCGGGGGTCGCGGTCCAGCTGCGCATCGCGGCGACGGTCCCGGCGCCCAACCGGGACCTGACCTTCGTCTTCTACGACAACGAGGAGGTCGCCGCCGACCTCAACGGCCTCAAGCACGTGGCCGAGGCCCGCCCGGAGTGGCTCGCGGGCGACTTCGCGGTGCTCCTCGAACCCTCCGACGGCCAGGTCGAGGGCGGCTGCCAGGGCACCCTGCGGGTCCTGCTGAAGACGAAGGGCGAGCGGTCCCACTCGGCGCGCGGCTGGATGGGCTCCAACGCCATCCACGCGGCGGCCCCGATCCTGGCCCGGCTGGCCGCCTACGAGCCGCGCTACCCGGTCATCGACGGCCTGGAGTACCGCGAGGGCCTCAACGCGGTCGGCATCACGGGCGGGGTGGCCGGCAACGTCATCCCCGACGAGTGCGTCGTCACCGTCAACTTCCGCTACGCGCCGGACCGCAGCGAGGAGGAGGCCGTCGCCCACGTCCGCGAGGTCTTCGCCGACTGCGGGGTGGAGGAGTTCGTGGTCGACGACCACAGCCCCGCCGCCCTGCCCGGCCTCTCCCACCCGGCCGCGGCCGCCTTCATCGAGGCGGTCGGCGGCGCCCCGCTGCCCAAGTACGGCTGGACGGACGTCAGCCGCTTCTCCGCGCTGGGCGTGCCCGCCGTCAACTACGGCCCCGGCAATCCGCACTTGGCGCACAAGCGGGACGAACGCGTGGAGACACACAAGATCCTGGCCGGCGAGGAACGGCTGAGGGCCTGGCTGACCGCCTGACCCGGCCCCAGCGGGAGGCGGTTCGCGGCGGACACGCCGACGTCCCCCGCCCGTAACCCCCGTGGATCTACGCTGAGGTGGAACCACTGCAAGCGGAGGGAGCTCACATGGCTACAGGGAACCCCGAGGGCAAGAAGCAGCCGCCGGAGGAACAGCGCCTGGGACCGGTCCTCCGACGGCGGGACCAGGTGCAGGCGAGCACGACGGACCAGCGGCTGCTGGACGAACGGGCGCCCTCCGACTGGGTCCACACGGACCCCTGGCGGGTCCTGCGCATCCAGTCGGAGTTCATCGAGGGGTTCGGCACCCTCGCCGAACTCCCCCCGGCGATCAGCGTGTTCGGCTCGGCCCGGACGCCGGTGGACTCACCCGAGTACGCGGCGGGCGTGCGGCTGGGCAGCGCCCTGGTCGACGCAGGCTGGGCCGTCATCACGGGCGGCGGGCCGGGCGCGATGGAGGCGGCCAACAAGGGCGCGAGCGAGGCGGGCGGCACGTCCGTCGGCCTGGGCATCGAACTGCCCTTCGAGCAGGGGCTCAACCCGTACGTCGACATCGGCCTGAACTTCCGCTACTTCTTCGTCCGCAAGATGATGTTCGTCAAGTACGCGCAGGGCTTCGTCGTCCTGCCCGGCGGCCTGGGCACCCTGGACGAGTTCTTCGAGGCCCTCACCCTCGTCCAGACGCAGAAGGTCACCCGCTTCCCGATCGTCCTCTTCGGCACGGAGTACTGGGGCGGCCTGATCGACTGGCTCAAGAACACCCTGATCGCCCAGGGCAAGGCGGCCGAGAAGGACCTCCTCCTCTTCCACGTCACGGACGACGTGGACGAGGCGGTGGCCCTCGTCTCGAAGGAGGCGGCCCGCTGACGGCCTTCACCCCGTGACGGGGACGGCGAAGCGGCGGGGGCGAGGAGAACTACGCGAGCCCCCGCCGCGCCACCGCCGGCGGGCGGAGCCCCGCGATCGAGGCGACCATGTCGAGCACCTGCCGCGTCTCCGCCACCTCGTGCACCCGGTACACCTGCGCTCCGAGCCACGCGGACACCGCGGTGGTGGCCAGGGTGCCGACCACCCGCTCCTTCACCGGCCGGTCCAGCGTCTCGCCGACGAAGTCCTTGTTGGACAGGGACACCAGCACCGGCCACCCCGTCTCCACCATCTCCCCGAGCCGCCGGGTCGCCTCCAGGCTGTGCCGGGTGTTCTTCCCGAAGTCGTGCCCCGGATCGATCAGGATCGACTCCCGCGGCACGCCCAGCCCCGCGGCCCGCTCCGCCAGGCCCACCGTCACCCGCAGGATGTCCGCCATGACGTCGTCGTACGCCACCCGGTGCGGACGCGTCCGCGGCTCGGCGCCGCCCGCGTGCGTGCACACCAGCCCGACCCCGTACCGCGCCGCGACCTCCGCCAACCGCGGGTCGACCCCGCCCCACGCGTCGTTCAGCAGGTCGGCGCCGGCCTCGCACACCGCCTCCCCTACCTCGGCCCGCCAGGTGTCCACGCTGATGACCACGTCCGGGAAGCGCCGCCGCACCTCGGCCACGAAGCCGACGGTCCGCCGGGCCTCCTCCTGCGCGGTGACCTCCTCGCCGGGCCCGGCCTTGACGCCGCCGATGTCGACGATGGCCGCGCCCTCCGCCACCGCCCGCTCCACGCGTGCGAGGGCCGGCTCGTCCCGGAAGGTCGCGCCCTGGTCGTAGAAGGAGTCCGGGGTCCGGTTCACGATCGCCATGATCACCGGCTCGTGCGCGCCGAATTCACGCCTGCCCAGCCTGAGCATCCCCTGTGACCTCTCCTCGTACGTCCGCACATCCACCGCCTGCGACCCTAACGGGCGGACCCGCATGGCACGATCGGACCCACACACATCCGCTCCGAGCACACCGAGTGTGGGGACCCACCGATGGTTATGTTCTTGTTCCTGGTCATCGCGCTCGCCGTCGTGGTCGCCGCGGTGACGCTGGCCGTGGTGGGCGGCGGCGAGGGCACCGGCCCGCTGCCGGAGGCCGCCCCCGAGCGACTGCACGACCCGCTGCCCGAGGACCGCCCGGTCGACCGCTCCGACGTCGACCGGCTGCGCTTCCCGCTGGCCGCCCGCGGCTACCGCATGGCGGACGTCGACGACGCCCTCAACCGCCTCGCCGCCGAACTCGCCGAGCGGGACGCGCGCATCACCGACCTGGAGTCGGCGCTGGCCCACGCGCAGGCCCCGGCCGCGTCCCACGTCTCCATGGACAAGCAGGCCCCCGAGGACGAACGGTGAGCGACGGAGCGGCCCTTGCCGGGGCGGACGGCGCGCCGCGCTGCCCCTGGGCCCTGTCCACGCCGGACTACGTGACGTACCACGACGAGGAATGGGGGCGTCCGGTCCACGGTGACGACGCGCTGTTCGAGCGTCTGAGCCTGGAGGCCTTCCAGTCGGGCCTGTCCTGGATCACGATCCTGCGCCGCCGCTCCGGCTTCCGCGCCGCCTTCGCCGGCTTCGAGATCGCCTCGGTCGCCGTCTTCACCGACGAGGACCGCGAACGTCTCCTCGCCGACCCGGGCATCATCCGCAACCGCGCCAAGATCGACGCGACGCTCGCCAACGCGCGTGTGCTGGCCGAGTGGGCGCCGGGCGACCTGGACGAGCTGATCTGGTCGCACGCCCCCGACCCGGACGGACGGGCGGCGCCCCGGACCCTGGCGGACGTCCCGGCGGTCACCGACGAGTCGACGGCGCTGTCCAAGGCGCTGAAGAAGCGGGGCCTGCGGTTCGTCGGGCCGACGACGGCGTACGCGTTGATGCAGGCGTGCGGCCTGGTCAACGACCACCTGGTGGCGTGCCGGGGGAGGAGCCTCCCGTGACCGGGACGGACGCCTGAGCGAACGCGACCGCGGCCGGGAACGCGACCGCGGCCGGTCGGCCGCAGTCGGCTGCCGTCGGCCTCAGCGGCCCAGGTACTTCGGCGTCTCCTTGGCGACGAACGCCCGCACCGCGATCGTGTGGTCCTCGGAGGCTCCCGCGCGCGTCTGCAGCTCGTCCTCCTTCTCCAGCGTCTCGGCGAGCGTGTGCGCGGACCCGTAGGCGACGGCCTCCTTGATCGCCGCGTACGCCACCGTCGGCCCCGCGGCCAGGGCGCGGGCCACCTTCTCCGCCTCCGCCCGCAGCTCGTCCGCCGGCACGACCCGGTTGGCGATGCCCAGCTCGTACGCCTCCTGGGCCTTGATGCTGCGCGGGAAGAGCAGCAGGTCGGCGGCCCGGCCGGGACCGATCACCCGGGGCAGCGTCCACGAGACGCCGGAGTCGGCGGTGAGCGCGACCCCCGCGAACGAGGTGTTGAAGGACGCCGTGTCCGACACGAGGCGGTAGTCCGCGGCCAGCGCGAAACCGAGTCCGGCGCCCGCCGCGACCCCGTTCACGGCGGCGACCACCGGCTTCGGCGCCTCCGTCAGCGCTCGCACGATCGGGTTGTAGTGCTCCGCGACCGTGCTCATGACCTGCTTCGAGCCCTCGGCGAGCAGCCCGATGTGCTCCTTGAGGTCCTGCCCCACGCAGAAGGCCCGCTCGCCGGCGGCGGTCAGCAGCACCGCCCGTACGGCGGTGTCGGCGGCCGCGGACCGCACCGCGTCCCGGAGGGCGATCTTGGTCGCGATGTTCAGCGCGTTCATCGCCTCCGGGCGGTTCAGCGTGATCGTCGCGAGCCCGTCACTCACCTCGTAGAGCACGGTGTCGACCATGGCGTTTCCCCTCCGTGTCGCGTCCGGGCCGTACTACTGGCCGGTACGTCCCTTGTACGAGGACAGCATGACGGAGATCACCGCCCGAGTACCGGACCCGACATGTGACCTGCGTCAAACAATTCGGGACCGATTCCAGGGGTCGGAAGCGCGTGCGGCGGCGCAGTATCGCAGCCACATCGCCGAATTGAGTGGTTTTGCTCGCGCGCGTTGCCCAAGCGATGCCTGCTGATGTTGGTCATCGGGTCCTGAGATGCGGGATAATGGCCTGGAAGCAATGTGTTCGATGCCGGTGCCGCGGGTCCCACGCTGGATCGCGGCTGCCCTCCACGGGCCGTCGGCTTTGGCGATGAGCTGGTTTCAGGAAGGGGAACGAGCATGGCGGCCATGAAGCCGCGAACGGGTGATGGCCCGCTCGAGGTGACCAAGGAGGGGCGGGGCATCGTCATGCGCGTTCCGCTCGAAGGCGGCGGGCGGCTCGTCGTCGAGCTGACCCCTGATGAGGCCGACGCGCTCGGCGACGCCCTGAAGAAGGTCGTCGGCTGACGCGAAGCGACCCTGACTTTCGACCGCTCCGGCCTCCTCACTGGGTGCCGGAGCGGTGGTCTTTCGAACGTCTTCGGAGGTTTCCCCGCGTCCGCCGGGACCGTCCGGCCCGAAAGGCCCAACGACCAGGCTTCGACCTCGCGGCGCCTGAACCCTCCGCGCCCGAACCCGACGGCTCGGCGACTCAGTGCCTCAGCGCTCAGCGCCTCAGCGCTTGACCGCGCACAGGAGCCCGTCGCCCACCGGCAGCAGCGACGTCACCAGCTCCTCGCTCTCCCGCACCTCCCGCAAGAGCTCCCGGATGCGTATGACCTCCGTGGGCTGCGGCCCCGAGTCGACCGTGCGGCCGTTGGCGAAGACGCCCTCGAAGACGACCAGACCCCCCGGACGCAGCAGGCGCAACGATTCAGCGAGGTATTCCAGCAGCTCCAGCCGGTCACCGTCGCAGAACACCAGGTCATAGCCGGCGTCCGCGAGACGGGGCAGGACGTCGAGCGCGCGGCCGGGGATGAACCGGGCCCGGTTGCTGGCGAAACCGCAGGCGCGGAAGGCCTGCCGGGCGAACTGCTGGTGCTCCGGCTCGGGGTCCACGGTCGTCAGGACGCCGTCCGGACGCATCCCGTGCAGCAGGTGGATCCCGGACACGCCGGTGCCGGTGCCGATCTCGGCGACGGCCTTCGCGTCCACGGTGGCGGCGAGCATCCGCAGCGCGGCGCCCGTGCTGGGCGACACCGAGCGCAGCCCTGCCTCACGGGCCCGGTCGCGGGCCCAGCGCAGCGCTTCGTCCTCGGCGGCATAGGCGTCGGCGAACGCCCAGCTTGCCTGCCGGTTGCCGGTAATGACCCTCTCCTGTCCCCGTGGTTGCCTGGGCGTGACTGTATCCGTTGCCGTCGGGAACCCGCAGATGGGACCGGGCGTTTGAAGGGGTGGGAACGAGTACGGGGGGACACGGTTGGATCACGACGTGGCACAGGGCGCCGAGCAAGTGCTGACGCAGTCGTATGAGCCGTGTCAGCCCAGATCAATTTCTCGTAAAACCGCTTATCCGGAGCTAACGGGCGAGGTGGCTATGGTAGGGGCTCCACTGGACACCACCAATGCCGACAGGGGAGGTGCGGCCGCGGCTGTGGATCGGGGAGGAGTGCTGCGGCGCTTTCTCGGATCGGCAGGCAGGCCGAAATCCGTGAACGACACCGCTGCTGACCCCAGCCACTCCGCCGGCATCGCCGTCGGAGCAGCCCAGACCGCGACCTTCACCACCGACGCGGACGGGCAGGCCTGGACTCCGCCCACGTGGGAGGAGATCGTCAGCATGCACAGCGGCCGGGTCTACCGGCTCGCCTACCGTCTCACCGGCAACCAGCACGACGCCGAGGACCTCACCCAGGAGGTCTTCGTCCGCGTGTTCCGCTCCCTGTCGACGTACACGCCGGGCACCTTCGAGGGCTGGCTGCACCGCATCACGACCAACCTCTTCCTGGACATGGTCCGCCGCAAGCAGCGCATCCGCTTCGACGCGCTCGGCGAGGACGCGGCCGAGCGGCTGCCCAGCAAGGAACCCACCCCGCAGCAGGCGTTCAACGACGCCCACTTCGACGCGGACGTCCAGCAGGCCCTCGACACCCTCGCGCCCGAGTTCCGCGCCGCGGTCGTCCTGTGCGACATCGAAGGCCTTTCCTACGAGGAGATCGCCGCGACCCTCGGCGTCAAGCTGGGCACGGTCCGCTCGCGCATCCACCGCGGTCGTTCGCAGCTGCGCAAGGCCCTCGCCCACCGTGCGCCCGAGGCCCGCGCAGGACGTCGCTCCTTCGTGCCCCGGGTGCCCGCTCTGGGAGGAGGGGGCGCGACCGCGTGAGTGGATCCCGACACGACGCAGCCGAGCGGCTCCTCGCGGAGCAGCATCTCGGCGACCGGCTCTCGGCCCTGGTGGACGGCGAGCTCGGTCACGACAGCCGCGAGCGCGTGCTCGCACATGTGGCGACCTGCGCGAAGTGCAAGTCGGAGGTCGACGCGCAGCGCCGGCTGAAGAACGTCTTCGCCGAGGTGGCCCCACCGGCCCCCTCCGAGAGTTTCCTGGCCCGGCTTCAGGGCCTCCCCGGGGGAGGTGACTCCGACGGCGGTGACACACCCCTGGGCGGGGGAAACTTCGCCGACGGGGTCTTCGGAGTGAGAGGCACGAGAGGGGACGAACGGTTCGCCTTCGGCTACGTGCCCGCCCGTGACCACGGCCCCGTCCTCTCCGCCGCCGCGGACCACGGCTTCCGCGTCCACCCCGTCGGCCGTGCCGGCGACCGGCACGACGCCGAGCGCTCGCGTGGCATGCGCTTCGCGTTCGTCGCGGCAGGCGCCGTGTCGCTGGCCGCGATCGCTCTGGGCGGCATGACCACCGTCGCCCCGATCGACACCACCGCGGACGGCCGTGCCGGGTCGGGTTCCGGAAGCAACGTGACACCGGCCCGCACGCCGGGCGCCGGCTCCGCGGCGCCCCAGGAGAACCAGCGCCGTCGTGCCGTCGGCCCCCTGCTCTCGCAGGGCGGCCGACTCGCAGACTCCCCGGTCGCCCCGACCGAGGTGTCCGCATCTCTGCTGCCGGGGACGTCCCCCGCGACGGGCGGCCCGGTCGACCAGGCCCTGCACCGGCTGACCACGCCCATGGTGGCCGGGGCCGCGGTCATGTCCCCTCTGATACGTCCGCTCGGCACCGACTCGCCGGTCTCCCTGACCGCCTGGACCACCGGCCCCGAGTACGCCGGTCCCGGTCTGCTCGCCGCACCCGTCCCGCTCACCACCTCCGCTCCCAGCTCCTCTCCTTCCCTGCCTTCCGCGCAGAACACCCGCTGACCGGGCTCTCCGCCTCACGCGGGGAACCTGGTTGAATCGCGGTGGACCGCGTTCCGCCGGGCAGCCGGGCGCGGCGGCGCAGTCCGCCGGGCAGGGCCGGGGGCGGACCGCCGGTTCGACACCGCGGTCGGCTCGACGGGGGGAGAAGCATGGACGAGGGGAAGCCCACGAAGGCGAAGTGGTGGGGTCGGCCCCGACCGCAGGGGCTGCCGGCGCAACGCGGCGCGGGGGATCCGGCCGACGACACGACGACCGGGCCCACGAGCCCCGTGCCGGACCCGGCTGACGGCGACTTCGCACTGGCCCGGCCGCAGCGGGCGGCGACTGCGGGGGACGTGCCCGGCAGACAGCGCGCCGAGCCGGGCACGTCCCCCGCGGCCCCCGACGGCGACTACGAACTGAGCCGCCCGGCGCCCCGTCCCGAGGCGAGCGTCCCGAAGGACGCGGGCACCGGGGACACGGAGGGCGCGAAGGACGCGAAGGACGGGGAGGGCGCGGAGGCGGCGGTACCGGGATCGATCGGCTCGGGAGCGATCGGCTCGGGCGGCGGGGCCGGTCCCGTCTCGGGGGAGGTCGTTCTCGGTGACGCGGGGCTCACCGCCTCTGCTCCGGCCGTCTCTGATGGGGACTGCTCGGGGGAGGTCGTTCTCGGTGACGCGGGGCTCACTGCCTCTGCTTCGGCCGTCTCTGATGGGGACTGCTCGGGGGAGGTCGTCCTCGGTGACGCGGGGCTCACTGCCTCTGCTTCGGCCGTCTCTGATGGGGACCTCTCCGAGCCCGTCGTCGCCGACGCCCTGGCCGCCGACCCCGTCGCTCCCGTCCAGCCCCTTGCTTCCCTCGGAATCAGTGCTCCCGGGGACCCTGTCGGTCCGGTCGACTGCGTCCATCCCGTCCATCCCGTCGACGCCGTCGGCCCGGGGGCGGCCGGGTCCGTCGTCGCGGGCCGGCGCATGCCGTTGCACGACCCCGATCCCTACAGCACCCCGCCCTATGGGGAGCCGGGCCCCTGGGCCCCCGCGCCCCCCGTGCAGCATCCGGCGGTCGTGCCTGCGCACGGCACGATGCAGGGCGGGCCCGCTCCGGCTCCGGCGCACGGGCCCGAGCTCCCGCCGGCCGCCGTCGCCGGCCCGCCCGCGACACCTCCCACCACGATCCCGGTCCCGGCCCAGGTCACCAGCGCAGACGGCACACCCCGCACGGCCGTGCGTCCGGCGGGTGCCGAGGCCGAGCCGGGGGCCACGCCCCTCTCGCCTCCCGTCCTCGCGTCGTCTCCTTCCTCCGGCTCTCCCGCAGGCCCCTGGGAGCGTTACGACCCCTGGGCCGTGGCGCCGTTCGGCGGCGCGGACGGCGGGGGACCGGGGCGGCGGGCCGGGTCGGAGTCCCCGGGCGAGGCCCGGCGGCGCAGGCGGACGCGCGGGAAGCTGGTCGGCGGCGCCCTGGCCCTCGCGCTCGTCTCCGGTGGGATCGGCGGAGCCGTCGGCACCCGTCTGGAGCGCAACGGCGGGCTCCACCCGATCCAGCTGCCGCAGGCCTCCGCGCAGCCCGCCGGGCGGCCCGTCGACGGCGTGGCCGGGATCGCCGCGCGCGCCCTGCCCGGTGTGGTCACGCTGCATGTCAGCGGCGGCGGCGACGCCGGCACCGGAACCGGCTTCGTGCTCGACGCCCTCGGCCACATCCTCACCAACAACCACGTCGTCGCGTCCGCCGGGAGCGGCGGGAAGATATCCGTCGTCTTCGACGGCGGACAGACCGCCGGGGCCGAGGTCGTCGGCCGGGACAGCGGCTATGACCTGGCCGTGGTGCGGGTGACCGGGGTGAAGGGCCTGAAGCCCCTCTACCTGGGCAACTCCGACGACGTGCGGGTCGGCGACCCCGTCGTCGCGATCGGCGCGCCCTACGATCTGGAGGGCACGGTCACCTCCGGCATCATCAGCGCCAGGGACCGGCCCGTCGTCGCCGGCGGCAGGGGCGGCGACGCGAGCGACGTCTCGTACGTCGACGCCCTGCAGACCGACGCGCCGATCAATCCCGGCAACTCCGGCGGCCCCCTCCTCGACGCGCGGGGCCGGGTCATCGGGGTCAACTCCGCCATCCGCTCCGGCGCGGACGGCGTCGGAGCGGCCGACGCCGAGGGCGGTTCGATCGGCCTCGGTTTCGCCATTCCGATCAACCAGGGCAAGCGGGTGGCCGAGGAGCTCATCAACACGGGCAGGGCGACCCACCCGGTCATCGGAGTCAGCCTCGATGTGGACTACGCGGGGGACGGCGCCCGGGTCAGCGCCACGGGCGCCGACGGCGACGCCCCGGTCACCGCGGGCGGACCCGGCGACCGGGCCGGCATCAGGGCGGGCGACGTCATCACCGCGGTCGACGGCCGGCGCGTGCACTCCAGCGGTGAGCTGATCGTCAGGACACGCGCCCACCGCCCCGGCGACCGCCTGGAGCTGACGATCGAGCGCGCCGGGAGGGAGCGCACGCTCACGCTGGTCCTCGGCTCGTCCGAGGGCGGCTGAGGGGCGGCCGGGGCGGTGCGCCCGTCGGCCCGCCCGCCGACCGACGCGACGATTGACGGAAACGTCACAGGTGGGACCCCGAAAGGCGGTCCCCCAAGGCAAACAACGCGGAAAACCGGCCGCGTACACCCAGTCGGAGGCCCCGGGACAGTACCGGTCGGACAGGTGCGGCAGGTACCGTGGACCCGGCCCGGACCACGGAAGACCCGAACTTGACCACTGAGGGCCGAGGGCCGCGGACCGCGGACATCGCAAGGAGCTTCAGGTGTTCAATGACATAGGACCGCTCGAGCTGGTGACGATCATCGTCCTGGCCGTGCTCGTCTTCGGTCCGGACAAGCTCCCGAAGGTCATTCAGGACGTGATGCGCACCGTCCGGAAGATCCGTGAGTTCTCGGAGAGCGCCAAGGCGGACATCCGCAGCGAACTGGGCCCGGAGTTCAAGGACTTCGAGTTCGAGGACCTCAACCCCAAGACGTTCATCCGCAAGCAGCTGGACAACGACGAGCTGGGGCTGAAGGAGATCCGCAACGGCTTCGACCTGAAGAAGGAGATGGCCGAGGTCACCGACGCGGTCCACAGCCGAGACACGGACGCTCCCTCCGCTTCGGGTTCCGCCGGCGCGTCGGGCGGGGCCCGCGTCGACATGACCAAGCGCCCCGAGGAGCCGGGCGGGGACGACCGTCCGCCCTTCGACGCGGACGCCACCTGAGGCGTCCGCGTCCCCCGGTGTGAGGGGGCGCACGCTCCACGCGCGGGGTGGATTCCCGGCAGTCCGGAGCGGGGTGGCTATGCTGCCTGGTTGTTGTGCGGAGCGGACGAGTACGCCCGAAGGGGGGCGGGCCGGTCGCTCCGTCGAGAACGAGGAGGCGTCCGGGCACATGGAGACGACGAGTCGGGCAGTCGCGCAGACGCCGGCCGCGGAGGACGGACAGCAGGTCCACTCCGCGCGGCGTGCGGTCGACGGCTACCTGGAGGCACCCTTCCCCTGGTACGGCCTCGACGAGGCCTTCACGGGGCCGCGCTGGCTGATGCAGGTGGGCACGGCCGCCGACGGGGCCGTCGAGCACGGTTCCATCGGACACGGGGACGAGCCCTCCGTGCGGCACGAGACCGCCGGCGAGGACCGCGGAAAGTTCGCGGTCGTCGTGACCGTCGCCGCGAACCCCGTTCGGCGCAGCGCGGACGGCACCGGCCTGCTGGAGGCGACCTCCGTGTCGTCGGCGGCGTGGCTCGCCGGGGTGGGTCTGCTGTCCTTCACCTGGCCGGGCCAGATGGACCACGGCCTGCGCGACGACTGGCTGGACCAGCAGACCGAGACGGCGTGGGTCCTCGCCGACGACCTCGCCGGCCCGGACTGGTCCACGCTGTCCCTGCCGGTCGACGGCGTGCCGACCCCGTTCCACTACCGCGAGTCCGAGTTCGGCTGGGTGCTGGCCGGATCGACCTCGCAAGGGGTGCACGTGGGGGTGTACGGCAGGGGCATGAGCGCGTACGGCCTCGGCTTCGCCATGATCAAGGACATCGAGACGTACGCCTGACCGGCCGTACGCCGGATCCCTGTGGCCTGACCGGCCGTACGCCGGATCCCTGTGGCCTGACCGGCCGTACGCCGGACGCCTGTGGCAGGGGGCGCCGTCCGTGCCGGACC
>NZ_JBHVYK010000075.1:28868-38505 GCF_042880855.1 Streptomyces sp. NPDC058291 | reverse complement strand
AGAGACAGCCTCTCGGTCGCGCGCCTCTCGGTCGCGCGCCTCTCGGCCGCCGCCCCTCGGCCGAGGGCCGCCGCCTCTCGGCCGCCGCCCCTCGGCCGGGCTCCCCTCGGTCGCCCGCCCCCCGGTCGCCGCCCCCAGTCGCGCCCCCTCCGGGCCGCTCGCCGCCCGCCGGAGAGGCGGCGCTCCGGCCGCGTCTCGGCTACGGCTTGGCCCCGCGTGCCTTCAACAGGTCCGTCATCAGCGTGATCTCCGACTGCTGGGCCTCCACCATGCCCTGCGCGAGCCGCTTCTCCACGTCCACCGTGCACCGGTGCACGCAACCCTCGGCCATGTGGATGCCGCCCTGGTGATGTGCGGTCATCAGCCGGAGGTAGAACACCTCGGCCGCCTTGCCGTTGAGCGTCCCGAGCTTCTTCAGCTCGGTGTCGGTGGCCATCCCGGGCATCAGCGCGCCGTCCTCGCCGTCGCTCATGCCCGCCATGCCCATCCAGGCCATCGGCCCGTCCGACGACACCTTCGGCAGCCCCCACAGATCGAGCCAGCCGAGCAGCATGCCCCGCTGGTTGGCCTGTGTCTGCGCGATGTCGTAGGCGAGCCGCCGCACCTCCACGTCGGTGGTCCGGTCGCGCACGATGTACGACATCTCCACGGCCTGCTGGTGGTGCACCGCCATGTCGCGGGCGAATCCGGCGTCCGCGGAGCCGGCGGCGGGGACGCCGGCGCCGGCTCCGCCTTCCCCGGCCACCGAGTACGTGACGGCTCCCGCGGCGACGAGCACTCCGGCCACGGCGACCGTCACTCCCGCGTACCTCACTTCGACAGACCGCCCGTGCAGGCCGCGCCCGGCTCGGGCGTCTGCGCGCCCTGCACGAACTTCTCGAAGAACGCGTTCACGTGCGCGTCGCCCGCGCCGGTCACCGTGCGCTGGTGACCCCACGCGGTGAGCATGATCGGGTCGGCCTGGTCGTCGTCCGGGCTCATGAGGGTGTACGGCGTCTTCTCGACCTTGGCGGCGAGGGCCGCGACGTCGGCCTTGGCGGCCTTGCTGTTGTACGTCACCCACACCGCGCCGTGCTCCAGCGAGTGCACGGCGTTCATGTCGTCGATCGGGTGGGTGTAGACGTCGCCGTCGCAGTTCATCCACACCTGGTTGTGGTCGCCCCCGACGGGCGGCACCGTCGGGTACTCGACCCTCTTGGCGACGTGCGTGCGCCCGAGCTTGCCCTTCCACGTCCTGACCCCGTCCGCCCCGGTGGAGAACCGGCCGGCGGAAGCCGCCGCCTTGGCCTTGGCGTCGGCGGCGCCGTCGTCGTCCCCGGACTGCGACTTCACGACGAACACCCCGCCCGCGACGAGCGCGGCGACGACGACGGCGCCGCCCGCCGCCAGGAGCAGCCGTTTGCGCCGTTCACGGGCCTGGTCGGCCCGCCGCATCTCCTCTATGCGCGCCTTGCGCGTGGATCCGGTGGTCTGGCTGGCGGAACCCATGAGGCCTGTCCTTCCGGGGGCAAGGGGTGGGACGGTCGGGACGCTGCTGACGTACGGGTCAGCTGATCGTAAGGGGGCGGGCGGGATTGTCGTAGACAGGTCACGGCCACGAGGTGGTCGGCGGCGCCGCTCACCGCCCCGCCCCGCTCCACCGCTCTAGCGTTTCCTGGCCCGGTAGTGCCTCATCAGGGCGGTGATCCGCGCCGGGTCGGCCCCGCCGTTGAGCTCGGCGAGGAGATCGTCCGGGCACAGCTCGTAGAGGTCCCCCCACCACCGCCGGCCCCGGTTGTCCCAGATCCGGTAACCCCCGGGCACGCCCCGGGCGACATACCGCCTCCTGCTCACCGCCGCCTCCACGGGCTCGACGTGTCCGCGGATCATAGGACGGGCCACGGCCGCGATCGATCCCGGCCGGCGCAAAGTCGCATACGGGGTACAAAACCGGTGGGCCAGGGGAGACGGTGGGGGTCGGGCATTACGGATGCCGGTGCGAGCAGGCAAGATGGGCTGCAGAGCAGTACATCTGCCGGACGTGAGACGTTCAGGCCCGGGTCGCCGAGGCGATCATGGTCCGCAACGCGGACGAAACGCCGGCGTGGTGTGATGCTCAGGTGCCCGACCGCCTCTTTCGTGGGACGGGAGACAGGCGGCCTGACCAGCAAGGATGGGGAAGCGGAAGATGGACAAGCAGCAGGAGTTCGTGCTCCGGACGTTGGAGGAGCGCGACATCCGGTTCGTACGGCTGTGGTTCACGGACGTTCTGGGCTTCCTCAAGTCCGTCGCCGTGGCCCCCGCCGAGCTGGAACAGGCCTTCGACGAGGGCATCGGCTTCGACGGCTCCGCGATCGAGGGCTTCGCCCGGGTCTACGAGTCCGACATGATCGCCAAGCCGGACCCGTCCACCTTCCAGGTGCTGCCGTGGCGCGCGGAGGCCCCCGGCACCGCCCGCATGTTCTGCGACATCCTCATGCCGGACGGCTCGCCCTCCTTCGCGGACCCCCGCTACGTCCTCAAGCGCGCCCTCGCGCGCGCCTCGGACCTGGGCTTCACCTTCTACACCCACCCGGAGATCGAGTTCTTCCTGCTGAAGGACAAGCCGGTCGACGGCTCCCGCCCGACGCCGGCCGACAACTCCGGCTACTTCGACCACACCCCGCACAACGTCGGCATGGACTTCCGTCGCCAGGCGATCACCATGCTCGAGTCGATGGGCATCTCGGTCGAGTTCTCCCACCACGAGGGCGCCCCCGGCCAGCAGGAGATCGACCTGCGCTACGCCGACGCCCTCTCCACGGCCGACAACATCATGACGTTCCGCCTGGTCATGAAGCAGGTCGCGCTGGAGCAGGGCGTCCAGGCCACCTTCATGCCGAAGCCGTTCAGCGAGCACCCCGGCTCCGGCATGCACACCCACCTCTCCCTCTTCGAGGGCGACCGCAACGCGTTCTACGAGTCGGGCGCGGAGTACCAGCTGTCGAAGGTCGGCCGCTCCTTCATCGCCGGCCTGCTGAAGCACGCCGCCGAGATCGCCGCCGTCACCAACCAGTGGGTCAACTCCTACAAGCGCATCTGGGGCGGCTCCGAGCGCACCGCGGGCGCCGGCGGCGAGGCCCCCTCGTACATCTGCTGGGGCCACAACAACCGCTCCGCCCTGGTCCGCGTGCCCATGTACAAGCCCGGCAAGACCGGCTCCGCGCGCATCGAGGTCCGCTCCATCGACTCCGGCGCCAACCCCTACCTGGCCTACGCCATGCTCCTCGCCGCCGGCCTCAAGGGCGTCGAGGAGGGCTACGAGCTCCCGCCGGGCGCCGAGGACGACGTCTGGGCCCTGTCGGACGCCGAACGGCGCGCCATGGGCATCGAGCCGCTGCCCCAGAACCTCGGCGAGGCGCTCACCCTGATGGAACGCAGCGACCTCGTCGCCGAGACCCTCGGCGAGCACGTCTTCGACTTCTTCCTGCGCAACAAGAAGAGCGAGTGGGAGGAGTACCGCAGCGAGGTCACCGCCTTCGAGCTGCGGAAGAACCTGCCGGTGCTGTAGTGCCGCTGCTGTAGTGCCGGGGCCGCTGCGGTAGTGGGCGGCCCGCGGCGCGGGGTGCGAGGTGGGGCTGTGGCCGCCCGGGCGGCCACAGCCCCTATGTCGTTGCGGCGGGTCAGCGGGCGGCCTGGTCCGCCAGCAGTCGGTGCAGCGGCTCCGTCGCGCGGCGGCGGTACTCCTGGATCGCCCAGCCGTTGCCGTCCGGGTCCTTGAAGTACATGAAGGTTCCTCCGTCCTGCGGCGCGAGCTGCCGGGGCTCGCTGACCTCCACGCCCCGGGCGGTCAGTTCGTCGTAGGCCGCCTTCGCGTCCGTCACGCAGAGCTGCAAGCCGTGGTAGGAGCCCGGCTGCGGGACGCCCGTCGGGACCTGCAGACCGTCCACCAGGGCGATCGAACAGCCCGAGCCGGGCGGGGTGAGCTGCACGATCCGTACGCCCTCCATCACCTCGCCGTCGATGTCGAGGTGGAAACCGACCTTGTCGCGGTAGAACTCCTTGGCCCGGTCCACGTCCGACACCGGCAGCAGGATCACTTCGAGCGACATGTTCATGGATGACTCCCCTTGTCCGTCCTCTGTCACGGCGCCTCCGCGGAGGAGGCCCGGCATGCCGTTCCCCACAGAACCGGAATCCGGCCCGCAGCGCCAGGTGGACGTGCGGGTTACGCTCGACTGCGGACGAGCTTGATCGCAGGAGGAGGCCGGGGATGATGGCGCCGGGGCGCAGGAGCAGCACCTTCACACGGCTGCTGCGGCACGGCTTCACCGATCCGTCCGCCTCCGAGCGGCTGCTCGACGGGCCCGAGCTGTCCCCGGTGCGGGACGACCCCTTTCTGCTGGAGGCCCTCGGGGCCACCGCCGACCCCGATCTCGCGCTGCACGGCCTCGTCCGCCTGCTGGAGGCGCAGCCCAGCCCCGCCGCCCGCCGGGAACTGCTCGACACGCTGATCGCGGCCAAGCCGCTGCGCGACCGCCTGCTCGGGGTGCTCGGCGCGTCCGCCGCCCTGGCCGACCACCTCGCCCGGCACCCGCGCGACTGGGAGGCGCTCGTCACCTACGAGCCCCGGGACCTGCATCCGGGGGTGGAGGAGTTCGAGCGGGGACTGGCCGAGGCCGACGATCCCGTGCGGCTGCGGGTCGCCTACCGGCGCTGTCTGCTGTCCATCGCGGCGCGCGACGTGTGCGGGACGACCGACGTGGCCGAGACCGCCGCCGAGCTCGCCGACCTCGCGACGGCGACGTTGCGGGCCGCGCTGCGGCTGGCGGCGGCCGACGCGCCCGACGACGCCGCGCTGTGCCGGCTCGCCGTCATCGCCATGGGCAAGTGCGGCGGCCACGAGCTGAACTACGTGTCGGACGTCGACGTCATCTTCGTCGGGGAGGCCGCCGACGGCGCCGACGAGGACAAGGCGCTGCGGGCCGCCACCAAGCTCGCCTCGCACATGATGCGGATCTGTTCCGAGACCACGGTGGAAGGGTCCATCTGGCCCGTCGACGCCAATCTGCGGCCCGAGGGCCGCAACGGGCCGCTCGTGCGGTCGCTCAGCAGTCATCTCGCCTACTACCAGCGGTGGGCCAAGACCTGGGAGTTCCAGGCCCTGTTGAAGGCCCGTCCGGTGGCCGGCGACCTGGAGCTGGGGGCCGAGTACGTGGCCGCCGTCGGGCCCTTGGTGTGGAAGGCCGCCGAGCGGGAGAACTTCGTCGTCGACGTGCAGAGGATGCGGCGGCGGGTCGTCGAGAACATCCCGGCCTCCGAGATCGACCGCGAGCTGAAACTCGCGCCGGGCGGCCTCAGGGACGTCGAGTTCGCCGTGCAGCTCCTGCAGCTGGTGCACGGCCGGGCCGACGGGTCGTTGCGCAGCGGGACGACGCTGGACGCGCTGCGGGCGCTCGCCGCCGGCGGGTACGTCGGGCGGGCCGACGCGACGCAGCTCGACGACGCGTACCGGTTCCTGCGGTCCATGGAGCACCGGATCCAGCTCTACCGGCTGCGGCGCACCCACCTGGTGCCGGAGAGCGAGGCGGACCTGCGCCGGCTCGGCCGCTCCCTCGGGCTGCGCACCGACCCGGTGACCGAGCTGGGCCGCGAGTGGAAGCGGCACGCCGCCGTGGTCCGGCGGCTGCACGAGAAGCTGTTCTACCGGCCGCTGCTCGACGCGGTCGCCCAACTAGCGCCGGGAGAGACCCGGTTGAGCCCCAAGGCCGCCCGCGAGCGGCTGATCGCGCTCGGCTACGCCGATCCCGCCGCCGCGATGCGGCACCTGGAGGCGCTGGCCTCCGGCGTCTCGCGCAAGGCCGCCATCCAGCGCACCCTGCTGCCCGTGCTGCTGGGCTGGTTCGCGGACTCCGCCGACCCGGACGCGGGGCTGCTCAACTTCCGCAAGGTCTCGGACGCCCTGGGCAAGACCCCCTGGTATCTGCGGCTGTTGAGGGACGAGGGGGCCGCCGCGGAGAACCTCGCGCGGGTGCTGTCCGCCGGCCGGCTCGCCCCCGATCTGCTGATGCGGGCGCCGGAGGCGGTGGCGCTGCTCGGCGACGGGGACGGCGGGCGGCTGGAACCGCGCGCGCGGGGCCCGTTGGAGCAGGAGATACTCGCCGCGGTGCGGCGGGCCGGCGGGGCGGTGCAGGCGGTCACCGCGGCGCGCGGGGTGCGCCGGCGCGAGCTGTTCCGCACGGCCGCCGTGGACATCGTCGGCTCCTACGGCACCGAGGGGCAGCCGGCCGAAGCCGATCAGGGCGCCCTGGTGGACCTGGTGGGCGGCGCGGTGTCCGACCTCACGGCCGCCACCCTGGCCGGAACCCTGCACGCGGTCGTTCGTGAGGGCTGGGGGGACGACCTTCCGACGCGCTTCGCCGTCATCGGCATGGGGCGCTTCGGGGGGCACGAGCTGGGCTACGGGTCCGACGCGGACGTGCTGTTCGTGCACGAGCCGCAGGACGGCGTCGACGAGCGGGAGGCGGCCGACGCCGCCAACAAGGTCGTCTCCGAGGTGCGCAGACTGCTGCAGATCCCCAGCGCCGATCCGCCGCTGCTCGTCGACGCGGATCTGCGTCCGGAGGGGAAGTCCGGGCCGCTCGTGCGGACGTTGAAGTCGTACGAGGCCTACTACCGGCGGTGGTCGCTGGTCTGGGAGGCGCAGGCGCTGCTGCGGGCCGAACCCGTCGCGGGAGACGAGGAGTTGGGGCGACGCTTCATCGCGCTGGCGGATCCGCTGCGGTATCCGGCGAACGGGCTCTCGGAGGAGGCCGTGCGGGAGATCCGCCGGTTGAAGGCCCGTATGGAGTCGGAGCGGCTGCCCCGGGGCGCCGATCCGAAGCTGCACACCAAGCTCGGGCCGGGCGGGCTGTCCGACGTCGAGTGGACCGTGCAGTTGCTGCAGATGCGGCACGGGGCGTCGACCGAGGGCCTGCGCACCACCCGCACCCGGGAGGCGCTCGCCGCCGCCCGGGACGCCGGGCTCATCGGGCAGGAGGACGCGGCGACGCTGGACGAGGCCTGGGTGCTGGCCACTCGGGTGCGCAACGCGGTGATGCTGGTGCGGGGGCGGGCGGGTGACACGTTCCCGTCCGATGCTCGTGAACTGGTCGCCGTGGGACGGTACTTGGGGTACGGGCCCGGGCGGGTGGGGGACATGCTCGACGACTACCGGCGAACCGCCCGGCTGGCCCGGGGAGTTGTGGACGAGCTGTTCTACGGGGGGTAGCGGGGGCAGGGAGGTCGTGGAGTGCGTGTCGCCGTGTCGGACCGAGCGACCGGCCGGCCCGCGACCCCCTCGGCGATCGGCCGGGCCCTGACCCCCTCGGTGATCGGCCGGGCCGTGACCGATCAGGCGGCAGGCCGGCCCGTGACGGGTCAGGCGACGGGCCCGGCGACGCGCTCCGACGCGCCGGGTGGGCGGGCCGCTCCCGCCGTCCTGGGGTCGTCCGTCCCCGCGGGGTCGCGGGCGTCCGCGGCGGCGGGCGGCGACGGCTTGCGGACGCGGGTCAGTGCGACCGCCAGGAGCACGACCGTCATGCCCGTCAGCACACGGGGGCCGATGTGTTCGTCCAGCAGCGTCGCGCCCAGGCCCACGGAGACCACCGGGAGCAGGTAGCCGACCGTGGCCGCCGCGGTGGGGCCCTCGTCCGTGATCAGGCGGTAGTTGAGGTAGAACGTCACACCCGTGCCCAGGACGCCCAGGGCGACGACGGCCGACAGGGCGGTGGCGTCCGGGTGGAGGGGGCCGGCCGCGGGGAGGGCCAGGGCGCTCCAGGCCGTCGCCGTCAGCAGCTGGGCCGCCGACATGGCCAGCGGCGTGTCGCGGGTCGTGAGGTGGCGGGCCATGTAGGCGAAGGCCACGGCGTAGCTGGCGGCCGCCGCGAGCAGGGCCAGGGCCGGCCAGCTGAGGAGGCCGCCGTGCTGCCAGGGGGCGAAGATCAGCAGAGTGCCGGCGAAGCCCAGGAGGAGGCCGGTGAGACGGGCGGGGTGGGTGGCCCGCTCGGTGCCGAGGGTCATGCCGATGAGCAGGGACCACAGCGGCGTCGTGGCGTTGAGGACGCCCGCCAGGCCCGAGTCGAGGTGCTGCTCGCCCACGGCGAACAGGGCGAAGGGGAGGGCGTTGCAGAAGAGGGCGGCCACGACGAGCCGCCGCCAGGTGGTCAAGGAGCGGGGCAGGCGCTGGCCGGCCCGGCGGGCCAGGAGGAGGAGTACGGCCGCGCCGAGGGCGCAGCGGGCGATGGTGATCTGGGCCGGGGTCAGGCCGTGGGTGAGGGCGAGCTTGATCCAGAGGAAGCCCGAGCCCCAGAAGAGGGCCAGCGCGGCCATGCGGAGAGTGGAGGAGAGGGGCATGCGTCTACGGTGGCCGCTTCGTGCTGTGAGGACAAGTGAAAGGTTCTGGACAGTCCGTTAAGGTGAGCTGCATGTTGGATGTGCGACGGATGCAGGTGCTGCGGGCGGTCGTGGACAGCGGGTCGGTGACGGGGGCCGCCGCGGTGCTGGGCTACACGCCGTCCGCCGTCAGTCAGCAGGTCGCGGTTCTGGAGAAGGAGGCCGGGGCCGAGCTGCTGGAGCGGGTGGGGCGGGGGGTACGGCCCACCGCGGCCGGGCTGCTGCTCACCGAGCACGCGGGCGCCATCGGACGGCAGCTCGCCGAGGCCGAGGCCGCGCTCGCCGATCTGCTGGCGGGGCGCAGCGGACGATTGTCGGTGCGCTACTTCGCCACCGCGGGCGCCGGACTGGTCGCGCCGGCGGTGGCCCGGCTGCGCGAGCTGCATCCCGGCGTGCAGCTGGACCTGCGGCTCACCGGCGACCCGGAGAACGCGTTCGCCGAGGTCAGGGAGGGGCGGGCCGATCTGGCGCTGGTGGTGCGGACGGAGGGGGCGAGCGGCGTACGGCTGGTGCCGCTGCTCGACGATCCCTACCTCGCCGTCCTGCCGCGCGGTCACCGGCTCGCCGCGCGGCGCAGCGTGCGGCTGGAGGAACTGGCCGAGGAGGCGTTCGTGGGGAGCGAGTGGCCGGGGCCCTGCCTCGACGCTCAGCTCGACGCGTGTGCGCAGGTCGGGTTCCGGCCGCGGTTCGTCGTCGAGAGCGAGGACTACCTGACCGCTCAGGGCTTCGTCGCCGCCGGGCTCGGCGTGAGCCTGGTACCGCGGCTGGGACTGGGCAGCCGGCATCCGGGGGTCGTCGTACGGGAGGTGCGGGATCCCGTGCCGGTGCGGGCCGTTCAGGCGGTCGTGCGGGAGACGGCGCCGCCGCAGCCCGCGCTGGAGGCGTTCGTGGAGGCGCTCAGGGCGGCCGCGTCGCCCTCACCACGTCCCGGGGACGCCGGTCGTCCGGCTGTCCGGCCCTCGCGCGGTTCGTGAGCCCGGCCGCCGGGGGAGCGCCGGACGTCAGGGCTCGGCGCGCGGGCGCCGGATTCAGTGGCCCGGCGCGCAGGCGCAGGCGCGTGCGCGGGACGTCAGGGCGGCCGCGTCGTCCGGGGGCGCCGGTCGTCCGGCTGTCCGGCCCTCGCGCGGTTCGTGAGTCCGGCCGCCGGGGGAGCGCCGGATGTCAGGGCTCGGCGCGCGGGCGCCGGATTCAGGCTCGGCGCGCAGGCGCAGGCGCGTGCGCGGGACGTCAGGGCGGCCGCGTCGTC
>NZ_JBHVYK010000075.1:0-28768 GCF_042880855.1 Streptomyces sp. NPDC058291 | reverse complement strand
GCGTCGTCCGGGGGCGCCGGTCGTCCGGCTGTCCGGCCCTCGCGCGGTTCGTGAGTCCGACCGCCGGGGGAGCGCGGGACGTCAGGTTCTGCCGCGCGGCAGGCGTGTGTCCGCTCTCCTCGCGGGCACGGTCCTCGGCAGGGCGTAGGGCAGGGCGCCGTACCAGAGGCGTGCCACGGCGAAGCCGAAGGCCAGGCACAGGACGCCGCCCACCGCGTCCAGCCAGAAGTGGTTGGCCGTGGCGACGATGACCACCAGGGTGCCCGTCGGGTACAGCAGCCCGAGGATGCGCACCCAGGGGAGACGGGCCAGAGCGAAGACGGTCAGGCCGCACCACACGGACCAGCCGATGTGCATGGACGGCATCGCCGCGTACTGGTTCGACATGTGCTTGAGGTCGCCGGAGGCCATCGAGCCCCACGTCCGGTGGGCCGCCACCGTGTCGACGAAGTCGCCGCCCGGCATCAGGCGCGGCGGCGCGAGGGGGTACAGGTAGTAACCGGCGAGGGCGACGGCGGTGGTCCCGAAGAGCACCAGGCGGGCGGCCGCGTAACGGCCCGGATGGCTGCGGTAGAGCCAGACCAGGACGGCCAGCGTGACGACGAAGTGCAGTGTGGCGTAGTAGTAGTTCATGCCCACGATGAGCCAGGTCAACGAGTTCACCGTGTGGTTGACCGACTCCTCCACCGCGATGCCGAGGCTGTGCTCGGCGCGCCAGATCCAGTCCGCGTTGCGCAGCGCGGCGCCGCGCTGCTCGGGGACCGCGTTGCGCACCAGGGAGTACGTCCAGTAACTCACCGCGATGAGCAGGATCTCGAACCACAGACGCGGACGGTGCGGGGTGCGCAACGGGCTCAGGCGGCGCTGTCGTACGCGGGCCGTGACAGGGTGAGGAACGGTCTGGTCACGGCCTTCCAGTGGCGTCACAGTCGGTTCACCCATGGACACAGAGTCTGCCAGAAAAGCCCTCTTGGCCCGATCATCCCCCGGTAGGGGCGGGGCCGCACGTTCTCCGCCGGAAAGACCCTCTTGGTCTCCTGCCGGAGCACCGGGCGAAGGGCCGCACCCTCCGTCCCGCGGACGACTGACCCTAGGGAAGGACGCGGTCCCGGGGGGCCGAGGCGGTCGAACCGCGCACCACCAGCTCGGGCATGAAGACGAACTCGCTGTGCGGGGCGGGCGTCCCGCCGATCTCCTCCAGCAGGGTGCGGACGGCGGCCTGGCCCATCGCCGGGACGGGCTTGCGCACGGTCGTCAGCGGCGGGTCGGTGAAGGCGATCAGCGGGGAGTCGTCGAAACCCACCACCGAGACGTCCTGTGGGACGGCCAGACCGCGCTGCCTGGCCGTTCGTATCGCGCCCAGCGCCATCATGTCGCTGGCGCAGACGATCGCCGTGCAGCCGCGGTCGATCAGGGCCGACGTCGCCGCCTGGCCGCCCTCCAGGGTGTAGAGGGAGTGCTGGACCAGCTCGGTCTCGATCGTCTCGGGGCTCAGGCCCAGCTGTTCCTGCATCGCCCGCACGAAGCCCTCGATCTTGCGCTGGACCGGCACGAAACGCTTGGGGCCGAGGGCGAGACCCACCCGGGTGTGGCCGAGCGAGACGAGGTGGGTGACCGCCAGGATCATCGCCGCCCGGTCGTCGGGGGAGATGAAGGGGGCCTGCACCTTCGGGGAGAAGCCGTCCACGAGGACGAAGGGGACGCCCTGGGCGCGCAGTTGCTCGTAGCGCTGCATGTCCGCCGTGGTGTCGGCGTGCAGACCGGAGACGTAGATGATGCCGGCGACGCCGCGGTCGACCAGCATCTCGGTCAGCTCGTCCTCCGTGGAGCCGCCCGGGGTCTGGGTGGCGAGCACGGGGGTATAGCCCTGGCGGGTCAGCGCCTGTCCGATGACCTGGGCCAGGGCCGGGAATATCGGGTTCTCCAGCTCCGGCGTGATCAGGCCGACCAGGCCCGCGCTGCGCTGGCGCAACCGGACGGGGCGCTCGTAGCCCAGGACGTCCAGAGCGGCGAGCACGGACTGACGGGTGGTGGCGGCGACGCCAGGCTTGCCGTTGAGGACGCGGCTGACGGTCGCTTCGCTCACCCCCGCCTGCGCGGCGATGTCGGCAAGCCGTGTGGTCACAGGGGTGGACTGTACCGGTCGGGTGCCGCCTTGCACACCGATCGGCCGCCGTGGGCGACCTGGTGAACGGGCCGCGCCGGGCTGCTGCGTCATCGCGCTCCCTCGTGAAAGTGATGGCAAGAGCTTTCAGAGTCTTGCACAGAGGCCGCCCGCCTCGCGGTGAGGCCGGTCAACCGCGACAACAACGGTCTCACGGTGGTCGAGGAGGGGTCACGCAGACGTCACGCGCGGATAACTTCAGAGGTGTCTTGCACTTTTTTTCTGCAAGGTCTTTCGTGCCGCTTGCAACGCTGTTACGTTCACGTCGCCCGGCGGCGGCAACGGCGCGGTCGGCACAGTCGGCAGGACGGCGGACGGGACCGCCGCCTGTAGCTATACGGGCTTTCACCCTCAAGGAGAAACTCATGCGGCGTGGCATAGCGGCCACCGCGCTGGTGGCGTCCTTCGCCCTCGCGGCGACGGCCTGCGGCGGAGACGACAGCGGCAGCGACGAATCGTCCGGGCCGGTCACCATCACCTGGTGGGACACCTCCAACGCCACCAATGAGGCGCCCACGTACCAGGCCCTGGTCAAGCAGTTCGAGGCCGCCAACAAGGACGTCAAGGTCAAGTACGTCAACGTGCCCTTCGACCAGGCGCAGAACAAGTTCGACACGGCCGCCGGCGCCTCCGGCGCCCCGGACGTGCTGCGCTCCGAGGTCGGCTGGACCCCTGCCTTCGCCAAGAAGGGCTACTTCCTGCCGCTGGACGGCACGGACGCCCTGAAGGACCGGTCCAAGTTCAAGGCGAACCTGCTGGAGCAGGCCAAGTACGAGGGCAAGACGTACGGCGTCCCGCTGGTCACCGACACGCTGGCGCTGGTCTACAACAAGGCCCTCTTCGCGAAGGCCGGCATCACCGCCGCTCCCAAGACGTGGGACGAGCTGAAGACCGCCGCGGCCACCGTCAAGGACAAGACCGGCGTCGACGGCTACTGGGGATCCACCCAGGCCTACTACGCGCAGTCCTTCCTCTACGGCGAGGGCGCCGACACCGTCGACGCCGGCGCCAAGAAGATCACCGTCGCCTCGCCGGCGGCGAAGAAGGCGTACGGCGCCTGGCTGGGCCTCTTCGACGGCAAGGGCCTGCACAAGGCCGACACCACGGCCGACGCGTACGCCCACATCCAGGACGCCTTCGTCAACGGCAAGGTCGCCGCGATCGTGCAGGGCCCGTGGGAGATCACCAACTTCTACAAGGGCAGCGCCTTCAAGGACAAGGCCAATCTCGGCATCGCGACCGTCCCGGCCGGCTCCACCGGCAAGGCGGGCGCCCCGACCGGCGGCCACAACCTGTCGGTCTACGCCGGCTCGGACAAGGCCCACCAGGCCGCCGCGCTGAAGTTCCTGAACTTCATGACCTCCGCCGCGTCCCAGGCGACCATCGCCCAGAAGAACTCCACGCTGCCCACGCGCGACGACGCCTACACCGCCGCCGTCAAGGCCGACCCGGGCATCGCCGGTTACCAGACCGTCCTGTCCGCCGCCCAGCCGCGCCCGGCGCTGCCGGAGTACAGCTCCCTGTGGGGTCCGCTCGACACCGAACTGCCCAAGATCGCGGGCGGCAAGGAGACCCTCGACAAGGGTCTGGGCAACGCCGAACTGGCCATCGCCAAGCTGGTGCCGGACTTCAGCAAGTGAGTCCGCGTGGCCGCCGGATCCCCCGGCACGGGGGGATCCGGCGGCCACCGGCCTGTGAGCCGTACCCCCCGTCGACGATCCAGCGTGAAGATCCAGAAGGTGTCGAACCATGACAGTCGCCATCGACCGCGCGACCGGCAAGCGCCGCGGTGACCGTGAGCCGGGGCCCGGGCTCACCGGACGCCTGAAGCGCGGCTACCACAAGCACTGGTACGCCTACGTGATGATCGCCCCCGTGGCGGTCGTCCTCGGCGTCCTCGTGCTGTACCCCCTGGTGTACGGCCTCTACCTGACGCTGACCGACGCCGACAGCCTCAACACCGCGCGCACGATCGGCGTCAACCACATCGACGCCACCTACAAGTTCATCGGCCTGGACAACTACGCCGACATCCTGTGGGGCCCCACCGCCTACGACCGCTTCTGGTCGCACTTCATCTGGACGATCGTGTGGACGGCGACCTGTGTCGTCCTGCACTACGGCATCGGCCTCGGCCTCGCCCTGCTCCTCGACCAGAAGCTGCGCGGACGGACCCTGTACCGGATGGTTCTGGTGCTGCCCTGGGCGGTGCCCACGTTCGTCACGGTCTTCGGCTGGCGTTTCATGCTCGCCGACGGCGGCGTCATCAACTCCGCGCTCGACGCCCTGCACCTGCCCTCGCCGCTGTGGCTGGAGGACACCTTCTGGCAGCGGTTCGCCGCGATCATGGTCAACACCTGGTGCGGTGTGCCGTTCATGATGATCTCGCTGCTCGGGGGCCTGCAGGCGATCGACGCCTCCCTCTACGAGGCCGCCGAGATGGACGGCGCGAGCGCCTGGCAGCGCTTCCGCTACGTCACCCTGCCGGGTCTGCGCTCGGTCAGCTCGACCGTCGTCCTGCTGGGCATCATCTGGACGTTCAACCAGTTCGCCGTCATCTTCCTGCTGTTCGGCAACACCGCTCCCGACGCGCAGATCCTCGTCACCTGGGCGTACTACCTCGGCTTCGGACAACAGCCGCGTGACTTCGCCCAGTCGGCCGCCTACGGCATCCTGCTGCTGGCCATCCTGATCGTCTTCACGTCGTTCTACCGCCGCTGGCTGAACCGCAACGAGCAGCAGCTCGCGATCTGAGGCAGGAGTTCCCATGAGTACCACCACAGCCGAGCCCTGCGCCCCGGTGGCCGAGCCGCGTCCCGCCAAGGCCCCGCGCCGGGCCCGGCGACGCGGCGAGAACAGCCTCGCCGGCTCGCTCGCCTCGCACGGCGTCCTGATCGTGGCGAGCCTGATCGCGCTCTTCCCGATCGCCTGGCTGGTCTATCTGTCCCTCGGCCCGGACAAGGACGACTACCTGCACCCGGGCGGCATCTGGGACAAGATGACGTTCGCCAACTACTCGTCCGTCCTGCAGCACACCGAGTTCTTCGACTGGCTGAAGAGCTCGCTGATCGTCACCCTCGGCACCACGGCCATCGGCGTGCTCATCGCCGCCACCACCGGCTACGCCGTCTCGCGCATGCGCTTCCCCGGCTACAAGAAGTTCATGTGGGTGCTGCTGGTCACCCAGATGTTCCCGGTCGCCGTGCTCATGGTGCCGATGTACCAGATCCTGTCCGACCTGCAGCTCATCGACAACTACCTCGGCCTGATCCTCGTCTACTGCACGACGGTCATCCCGTACAGCGCCTGGCTGCTCAAGGGGTACTTCGACACCATCCCCTTCGAGATCGACGAGGCGGGACGCGTCGACGGGCTCACCCCGTTCGGCACCTTCTTCCGGCTGGTGCTGCCGCTGGCCAAGCCCGGCCTCGCGGTGGCCGCCTTCTACAACTTCCTCACCGCGTTCAGCGAGGTCGCCTTCGCCTCGACGTTCATGCTCAGCGACGACAAGTACACGCTCGCCGTCGGTCTGCAGTCCTTCGTCAGCGAGCACGACGCCCAGCGCAACCTGATGGCCGCCACCGCCGTGCTGATCGCGATACCCGCCGCCGTGTTCTTCTACCTCGTGCAGAAGAACCTGGTGACCGGCCTCACCGCGGGCGGCACCAAGGGGTGACCTCGCCCCCTGCTCCCCCCGAAGACCCGAGGCGGTCGCGGTCACCATCCGACCCCGCTGCGACCGCGGCCGCCTCGTCACCCGCCCCCTCCCTCCCTGCCCCTGACCCGATGACTCCGTTAGGTACCAAGGACGCCATGAGCCAGCAGCCCGCAGCCCCGGCCCCCGCCCCCACCTCGGCCGAAGCCACCGTCGCCCAGCACCGGGACTGGTGGCGGGACGCGGTGATCTACCAGGTGTACCCCCGCAGCTTCGCCGACAGCGACGGTGACGGCATGGGCGACCTGGAAGGCGTCCGCTCGCGCCTGCCGTACCTGCGCGACCTCGGCGTGGACGCCGTCTGGCTCAGCCCCTTCTACGCCTCCCCGCAGGCCGACGCCGGCTACGACGTCGCCGACTACCGCGCGGTGGACCCCATGTTCGGCAACCTGCTGGACGCCGACGCCCTGATCCGCGACGCCCATGGACTGGGTCTGCGGATCATCGTCGACCTGGTCCCCAACCACTCCTCCGACCAGCACGAGTGGTTCAAGCGGGCGCTCGCGGAGGGCCCCGGCTCGTCCCTGCGCGACCGCTACCACTTCCGCCCCGGCAAGGGGAAGGACGGCGAACTCCCGCCCAACGACTGGGAGTCCATCTTCGGCGGCCCCGCCTGGACGCGGGTCACCGAGCCGGACGGCGCGCCGGGGGAGTGGTACCTGCACCTCTTCGCCCCCGAACAGCCCGACTTCAACTGGGACCACCCGGCCGTCGGCGACGAGTTCCGCTCGATCCTGCGCTTCTGGCTGGACATGGGCGTCGACGGCTTCCGCATCGACGTGGCCCACGGCCTGGTCAAGGCCCCCGGACTTCCCGACCTCGGCGCCCACGACCAGCTGAAACTGCTGGGCAACGATGTCATGCCGTTCTTCGACCAGGACGGCGTCCACGAGATCTACCGCCAGTGGCGGCTGATCCTCGACGAGTACTCCGGAAACAAGAAGGGGCCCGAAGGGCCTTCCTCGGCAGGGCGGGGGCGGGAGACGGGTGGGCGCATCTTCGTGGCCGAGGCCTGGACCCCGACCATCGAGCGCACCGCGAACTACGTCCGCCCCGACGAACTCCACCAGGCGTTCAACTTCCAGTACCTGAGCACCGCCTGGAACGCGGCGGAGCTGCGCGAGGTCATCGACCGCACGCTGGAGTCGATGCGCCCGGTCGGCGCCCCGGCCACCTGGGTCCTGTCCAACCACGACGTGACCCGGCACGCGACGCGCTTCGCCAACCCGCCCGGCCTCGGCACCCAGATCCGCACCGCCGGCGACCGTGACCTCGGTCTGCGCCGGGCCCGCGCGGCCACGCTGCTGATGCTGGCCCTGCCCGGCTCCGCGTACGTCTACCAGGGCGAGGAGCTCGGCCTGCCCGACGTCGTCGACCTGGCCGACGAGGTCCGTCAGGACCCGGCCTACTTCCGCGGCGCCGGCCAGGACGGCTTCCGCGACGGCTGCCGGGTGCCGATCCCGTGGACGCGAGAGGGCTCGTCGTACGGCTTCGGCGACGGCGGCAGCTGGCTCCCGCAGCCGGCCGGCTGGGGCGAGCTGAGCGTCGCGGCCCAGACGGGCGCCCCGGGGTCGACCCTGGAGCTGTACCGCTCGGCCCTCGGCATCCGCCGTGCCCGGACCGACCTGGGCGCCGGTGACTCGGTCGAGTGGCTGAAGGCCCCGGAGGGCGTCCTCGCCTTCCGGCGCGGCGAGTTCGTGTGCGTCGCGAACACGACGGGGGACTCGGTGACGATCCCGGCGTACGGCCGGGTGCTGCTCGCGAGCGACGAGGTGGCCGGGACGGACGCCGGCGAGGCGAAGCTCCCGGCCGACACGACCGTCTGGTTCACGACCGCCTGACCGCACGACCGCACGACCGCCCGACCGCTACGTTGAAGGCCCGTCGTCCCCGGGAAGGCGCCGGTGGGACGGCGGGCCTCGGCGCGTCCGCGCCGCTCGCGCCGGTCACGCGGGGCGCCGGACCAGCAGGTAGGTGCGCCGGCTCGGGTGTTCGACCTCGGGGTGCGGTTCCCGGTCGAGGCGGGCGACGAGGGCGAGGCCCGCCCGCGCGAGGGCCGTCGTCTCCTCGGCCGGGTCGAGGTAGCGGAAGGTGAGGTCGACGGCGTGGCCCCACCACTGGGTGAGACGGGCGGCCTGTCCTTCGCGGAGCTCCGGGTCGCTGGTGTGGAAGGCGACGAGCGCGGGGGCGCCGGGGCGCAGCACGCGGGCGAACTCGGCGTAGGCGGCGGCCCGTTCGGCCCGGCCGAGGTGGATCACCGCGTACAGGCTCACGATGCCGCCCAACGCGCCCGAGCGGATCGGCAGGGCGGTCATGTCCGCCGCGAGGAACGGCAGACCGGTCCCGCGGCGTCCCACCGCGCACATGGCCGGTGACAGGTCGACGCCGAGCGGGTGGGCGCCGAACCCGGCCAGACGGGCCGTCACCTGGCCGGGGCCGCAGCCGACGTCCGCGACCGGCCCGCCGGCGGCCAGCTCGGCGAAGGCGTCCAGCAGGGCGCGGTCGAGCGGCTTGCCGTCGAGTTCCCCGCCGATCTCCCGGGCGTAGCGCTCGGCCACCGCGTCGTAGCTGCGGCGGGTCGTCAGGGGCGTCCCGGCGTCCGGGGGGCCGGCCGTCATGCCCGGGTCCGGTCGGGGCGGACCAGGACCTCGGACCCGATCGGGACGAACCCGGCGGCGAGGAAGGCCCGCAGGGAGCGCGCGTTGCCGGGGGCGACGGCCGCGAAGACGGGCTCGCCGGCGGGAACCAGCGTCAGCGCGTCGCCCAGCAGCGCTCTGCCCCGCCCGTGGCCGCCGTCGTCGGGCGCGTGCAGTTCGACGCTCAGTTCGGTGCGTCCGGCGAGCCCCGCCGCGAGGGCGACCAGACCCCGCTCGTCGCCGAACACCCGGACGTCGGAGCGGAGTTCGCGGGCGAACCGCACCCGGGGATGGTCCTCGGCCCCGGCGAGGGGACGCAGCCGGGCGGGGCCGCCCGCGCCCCGGCCCGCCAGGGTGGCGTCGACGACGCCGATCCAGCCCCCGGGACCGGCCAGAGCGCGCAGGAAGTCCGGGGACAGGGAGCCGCCGAAACCGTCGGGCCGGTGGGCGCGCACCTGTGCGGCGGGCAACGCGGTGGCGACGACGGCGTGCCCGGTGAAGGCGACCGAGCACTCCAGGCCGCCGGGCAGCGCGGGCAGGACCGTGACGCCCCCGTCGGCCGGCGGGAATCGCCCTGCGGCGGCGTCGAGGAGAGCACCGAGCAGCGGGTGCGACGGCGGATCCGCGGATGCGGGCGCCGGGTTCTCGGTTCCGTGGGGTGCGGCCCGGTCGGGCGAGTCGGTGGTCACCGGGGAATTCAAGCAGGGCAGCGCGGGGCCGCGGGACCGGGTGACGCACCGCCCTTGGTCCAAGCGCCGGTTCCCGTCCGCTCGTCGTCTCTTGCAGATCCTTCACTCCGCCCTCTGCCGTTTTCGGTCAGCCGCCCCTTAACATCGCGCCACCGCAAGGTTTCTGAAAGATTTCAGCAAGAGCCTTCAAAGACGAAGGAGCCTCCCCATGGCACGCAGCAGACCCCTCTCCGGCGTCCTCGCCCTGGCCGCCGCCCTGGCCGCCGTGGTCGTCCCCGGCGCCGCCACCGCCTCCGCCGCCCCACCCGGCGTGAAGGACGTCACCGCCGTCCTCTTCGAGTGGAAGTACGCCTCCGTCGCCACGGAGTGCGCCACCACCCTCGGACCGGCCGGCTACGGATACGTGCAGGTCTCACCGCCCGCCGAGCACATACAGGGCTCGCAGTGGTGGACGTCGTACCAGCCCGTCGGTTACCGCATCGCCGGCCGGCTCGGCGACCGCACGGCGTTCAGGAACATGGTCGACGCCTGCCACGCGGCGGGTGTGAAGGTCGTCGTCGACGCCGTGATCAATCACATGGCGGCGGGCGGCGGCACCGGCACCGGCGGCTCGTCGTACACGAAGTACGGCTACCCGGGCCTGTACTCCTCCTACGACTTCGACGACTGCACCTCCCGGGTCGTCGACTACACCGACCGCTGGAACGTCCAGCACTGCGAACTCGTCGGCCTGGCCGACCTGGACACCGGCGAGGAGTACGTCCGCAAGACGATCGCCGGGTACCTGAACGACCTGCTCGGCCTGGGCGCCGACGGCTTCCGCATCGACGCGGCCAAGCACATCGACGCCGCCGACCTCGCGAACATCAAGTCCCGGCTGACGAACCCGGGCGTGTACTGGAAGCAGGAGGTCATCTACGGCGCGGGAGAAGCCGTGCAGCCCACCGAGTACACCGGCAACGGCGACGTCCAGGAGTTCCGTTACGCCTACGACCTCAAGCGCGTCCTCAACAACGAGAACCTCGCCTACCTGAAGAACTACGGCGAGGGCTGGGGGTACCTGAACGGCTCGGGCGCCGGCGTCTTCGTCGACAACCACGACACCGAGCGCAACGGCTCCACCCTGAACTACAAGAACGGCGCGAGCTACACCCTCGCCAACGTCTTCATGCTCGCCTACCCCTACGGCGCGCCGGACGTCAACTCCGGTTACGAGTGGTCCGACGCGGACGCCGGTCCGCCCAACGGCGGTACGGTCGACGCCTGTTGGCAGAACGGCTGGAAGTGCCAGCACGCCTGGCCGGAGATCCTGCGCATGGTCGCCTTCCGCAACGCCACCCGTGGTCAGGCGGTCACCGACTGGTGGGACGACGGCGGCGACGCGATCGCCTTCGGACGCGGCAGCAAGGGCTACGTCGCGATCAACCACGAGAGCGGCTCCCTGAGCCGGACCTACCAGACCTCCCTTCCGGCCGGCGCGTACTGCAACGTCCAGAACGACACGACCGTGACCGTGGACTCCGCGGGACGCTTCACAGCGACCCTCGGCGCGGACACGGCGCTGGCGATCTACGCGGGCAAGTCCACCTGCTGAACGGGCCGGTGAGCAAGGGTCGTGAAAATTCTTTCTCGGTCTTTCATGACCCTTGCTGTAAAGCTTGCGTCGGCGATACCGTCGCGCGGGCGCCCGGCGGCACAGCCGCCGCGAGCGCAGGGGTCGGACCCGACAGAGCCGCAGCGCAAGGAGTTCCCACCTGTGATACCGAGATGGCCGGCGCCCGGGAGGCGCCGCACCGCCCACGCAGGACGAGTGGCCGCCGTCACCGTGGCCGCCCTGGCCGCCGCACTGGTCCAGCCGCTCGCCGCGCGGGCCGACAGCCCGCCCCCGCCCCCCTCCGACGCGCAGCTCGCCGCCGCGCCCGCCCGGCACGACGACACGCGTGAGCAGTTCTACTTCGTCATGCCCGACCGTTTCGCCGACGCGGACCACTCCAACGACCGGGGCGGGCTCACCGGCTCGCGTCTGTCCACCGGGTACGACCCCACCGACAAGGGCTTCTACCAGGGCGGCGACCTCAAGGGCCTGACGAGGAGGCTCGACTACATCAAGGGCCTCGGCACCACCGCCATCTGGATGGCCCCGATCTTCAAGAACCAGCCCGTCCAGGGCGTCGGGAACAACGCCTCCGCCGGCTACCACGGCTACTGGATCACCGACTTCACCCGGGTCGACCCGCACTTCGGCACCAACGCGGACCTGGAGACCCTCATCGCCAAGGCGCACGCCAAGGGCATGAAGGTCTTCTTCGACGTCATCACCAACCACACCGCCGACGTCGTCGACTACGCCGAGAAGTCCTACGACTACCTGTCCAAGGGCGCGTTCCCGTACCTGACGAAGGACGGCGAGCCCTTCGACGACGCCGATTACGCGGACGGCGGGAAGAAGTTCCCGGCGGTCGACGCCGACTCCTTCCCGCGCACCCCGACGGTCCCCGCCGCGCAGCGGAAGGCCAAGGTCCCCTCCTGGCTCAACGACCCGACGATGTACCACGACCGCGGTGACTCGACCTACGCGGGCGAGTCCGCGACCCAAGGGGACTTCTCCGGGCTCGACGACCTGTGGACCGAGCGTCCCGAGGTCGTCAGCGGGATGGAGAAGATCTACCGGCGCTGGGTGCGCGACTTCGACATCGACGGGTTCCGGATCGACACCGTCAAGCACGTGAACATGGAGTTCTGGACGCAGTGGGCGACCGCCCTCGACGCCTACGCGGCCCGGCAGGGGCGTGACCACTTCTTCATGTTCGGCGAGGTCTACTCCGCCGACACGTCGGTCACGGCCCCCTACGTCACCCAGGGCCGCCTCGACGCCACGCTCGACTTCCCCTTCCAGGAGGCGGCCCGCCAGTACGCCTCCCAGGGCGGCAGCGCGCGCAAGCTCTCCTCGGTCTTCGCCGACGACTACAAGTACACGACCGACAAGGCCAACGCGTACGAACAGGTCACCTTCCTCGGCAACCACGACATGGGCCGCGTCGGGTACTTCCTGAACCAGGACAACCCGAAGGCCACCGACGCGCAGCTCCTCGCCAAGGACGAGCTCGCCAACGAGCTGATGTTCCTCAGCCGCGGCAACCCGGTCGTCTACTACGGCGACGAGCAGGGCTTCACCGGATCCGGCGGCGACAAGGACGCCCGCCAGACGATGTTCGCCTCCCAGGTCGCCGACTACCTCGACGACGACGAGATCGGCACCGCCCGCACCCACGCGAGCGACGCCTACGACACCTCGGCCCCCCTGTACCGGCGGATCGCGGCCCTCGCCGCGCTCCGCAAGGCGCACCCCGCACTCACCGACGGCGTCCAGACGGAGCGCTACGCGGCCGACGGCCCCGGCGTCTACGCCTTCTCCCGCAACGGCCTCGGCAAGGACCCGACCGAGTACGTGGTCGCCTTCAACAACGCAGGCGTGGCGAAGGAGGCGACGTTCGTCACCGGCACCGCGAACACCGCGTTCCGCGGGATCTACGGCGTCCGGACCGCCGTCACCGCGGGCGCCGACCGCAAGATCACGGTGAGCGTTCCCGCGGGCTCGGCGATCGTCCTGAAGGCCGACCGCCGGCCGGCCGCCCCCGCCGCCCGCCCCACCCTCGCCCTCCACGCTCCCGGCGCCGGCGCCACCGGCGTCGTCGAGCTCACGGCCGACGTGACCGGCGGCGCCCGCAACCGGGTCGTGTTCGCGGCTCAGACCGGCGACGGCGCGTGGCGCACGCTGGGCTCCGCCGACCACGCCCCCTACAAGGTCACCCAGACGATCTCCGCGCACGTGCCGGCCGGCACGGCCCTGCGCTACAAGGCGGTCGTCGTCGACTCGGCCGGGCGCACGGCCAGTGCCACGGCGGCCTCCGTCACCGGCGCCCCGCCGGCCCCGCAGACGCCCACCGCCTCCTCCCGCGACTACGCGATCGTCCACTACCGGCGCACCGACGGCGACTACGCCGACTGGGGCCTGTACGCCTGGGGCGACCTCGCCGACGGCGAGTCGACCACCTGGCCCGCCGCTCACCCCTTCGTCGGCCGTGACGCGTACGGCGCGTTCGCCTATGTCAAGCTGAAGCCGGGCGCCTCGTCCGTCGGCTTCCTCGTCATCGACGAGGACGGCGACAAGGACGTCGCCGCCGACCGCACGATCGACGTCACGAAGACCGGCGAGGTCTGGATCGAGCAGGGCAAGGAGGGCGTCGTCACGAAGAGGCCCGACCACCCGGCCCAGGACACCGCGAAGGCCGTCCTGCACTACCACCGCGCCGACGGGGACTACGACGGCTGGGGTCTGCACGTGTGGACCGGCGCCGCGGGCCCGACCGAGTGGTCGAAGCCGCTGCAGCCCGCGCGGACCGACGCCTACGGCGCGGTCTTCGAGGTGCCGCTCGCCGCCGGCGCCACCAGCCTGAGCTACATCGTCCACAAGGGCGACGAGAAGGACCTCGCCGCCGACCGGTCGCTGGACCTCACCGCGAACGGCCATGAGGTGTGGCTGCTGAACGGGCAGGAGAAGTACCTCCTCCCGCAGCCCGCCGGGTCCGCGGCGGCCCTCGACCTCACCACCGCCAAGGCGGTCTGGATCGACCGGAACACCGTCGCCTGGAACGGCGCCGAGGGGGCGGCCTCCACCCAGCTGCTGTACAGCCGCACGGGCGCGATCGCCGTCGCGGACGGCCGGCTCACCGGCGCGGCCAGGTGGCTGCGGCTGACCAGGACCGCGCTCACCGACGCCCAGAAGGCGAAGTACCCGCACCTGAAGGACTACACCGCCTGGTCCGTGGACCCGCGCGACCGGGACCGGGTGCGCGAGGCGCTGACCGGTCAGGTCGTCGCCTCCCAGCGGGCGGCGAACAGCGCGGTACTGGCGGCGACCGGCGTGCAGCTCGCGGGCGTCCTCGACGACCTCTACGCCGGTGCGACCGCCGCCCGGCTCGGGCCGACGTTCCGCGACGGCCATCCCACCCTGTCCGTCTGGGCCCCGACGGCACAGCAGGTCTCCCTGGAACTCGACGGCTCCACCGTGCGGATGAAGCGCGACGACGCCACCGGCGTCTGGTCCGTGACCGGCCCGAAGTCCTGGAAGAACAAGCCCTACCGGTACGTCGTGACGGTGTGGGCGCCCAGCGTGCGCAAGGTCGTCGTCAACAAGGTCACCGACCCCTACTCGGTCGCCCTCACCGCCGACTCCCGGCGCAGTCTCGTCGTCGACCTGGCCGACGGGTCTCTCGCCCCCAGCGGCTGGGCGAAGCAGGCCAAGCCGAAGGCCGTCCCGCTGCGGGACGCCCAGATCCAGGAGCTGCACGTCCGGGACTTCTCCGTCGCCGACCCGACCGTCCCGGCGAAGGACCGGGGCACCTACCTGGCCTTCACCGACCGCGACAGCGACGGCTCCAAGCACCTGCGCGAGCTGGCGGCCGCGGGCACGTCCTACGTCCACCTGCTGCCCGTCTTCGACATCGCCACCATCGCCGAGCGCAGGGCCGATCAGGCGAGCGCCGACTGCGACCTCGCTTCTTACCCCGCTGACTCGGAGAAACAGCAGGAATGCGTTTCTGCGATCGCCGCGAAGGACGCCTACAACTGGGGGTACGACCCGTACCACTACACGGTCCCCGAGGGTTCGTACGCCGGCGACCCGGACGGGACGGCCCGTACCGTGGAGTTCCGCCGCATGGTCCAGGCGCTGAACAGGGACGGCCTGCGGGTCGTCATGGACGTCGTCTATAACCACACCGCGGCGAGCGGCCAGGCGGCGACCAGCGTCCTGGACCGGATCGTCCCCGGCTACTACCAGCGCCTCCTCGCCGACGGCTCGGTCGCCACCAGCACCTGCTGCGCGAACACGGCCACCGAGAACGCCATGATGGGCAAGCTGGTCGTCGACTCGGTCGTCACCTGGGCCAAGGAGTACAAGGTCGACGGCTTCCGCTTCGACCTCATGGGCCACCACCCGAAGGCCGGCATCCTCGCGGTGCGCAGGGCGCTGGACGCGCTGACCCCGGCCCGGGACGGCGTCGACGGCAAGAAGATCATTCTCTATGGGGAGGGCTGGAACTTCGGCGAGGTCGCCGACGACGCCCGCTTCGTGCAGGCCACCCAGCGCAACATGGCGGGAACCGGTGTCGCGACGTTCTCCGACCGGGCGCGCGACGCCGTCCGCGGCGGCGGGCCGTTCGACGAGGACCCCGGCGTGCAGGGCTTCGCCTCCGGGCTGTACACCGACCCCAACACGTCGGCGGACAACGGCACTCCGGCACAGCAGAAGGACCGGCTGCTGCACTACCAGGACCTCATCAAGGTCGGTCTGTCCGGAAACCTCGCCGCCTACCGCTTCACCGCCGCCGACGGCGAAGAGGTGACCGGCGCCGAGGTCGACTACAACGGCGCCCCGGCCGGCTACGCGGCCGCGCCCGGCGACGCCCTCGCCTACGTCGACGCGCACGACAACGAGTCGCTGTTCGACGCCCTCGCCTACAAGCTGCCGGCCGACACCTCCGCCGCCGACCGCTCCCGTATGCAGGTGCTGGCCATGGCCACCGCCGCGCTCTCCCAGGGCCCGGCCCTGTCACAGGCCGGCACCGACCTGTTGCGCTCGAAGTCCCTGGACCGCAACTCCTTCGACAGCGGCGACTGGTTCAACGCGATCCACTGGAACTGCGCCGAAGGCAACGGCTTCGGACGCGGACTGCCCCCGGCGGCCGACAACGCCGCCAAGTGGTCATACGCCAAGCCCCTGTTGACCACCGTCAGGGTGGGCTGCCCGCAGATCACCGCGGCCTCCGCCGCCTACCGCGACCTGCTGCGGATCCGCACGACGGAGAAGGCGTTCTCCCTCGGGACGGCCGCACGGGTGCAGTCGGCGCTGTCCTTCCCGCTGTCCGGCAAGGAGGAGACGCCCGGGGTGATCACCATGCGGCTGGGCGACCTGGTCGTCGTGTTCAACGCGACGCCCGACGCGCAGCGGCAGACGGTCACCGCGCTCGCCGGGACCGGCTACCGCCTGCACCCGGTGCAGGCGGCCGGCGCCGATCCGACCGTGCGCTCCGCCTCGTACACGCGGGCATCGGGCACGTTCACCGTCCCGGCCCGCACCGTGGCGGTGTTCTCCCGGACGACGCCCTAGACAGGGGCACTACGGTGGTGGAGCAGGCCCGCACCCGGTCTGCTCCACCCCTTTGGCGAGTCCGAGGTCGACCCATGAGCGTCAGCGGCAGCGGGACAGCCGCCCAGGACACGACGGTGCTCGTCGTGGACCACACGGCCGCCGGCCGGTTCGCCCTGGGGACCGTGCTGCGCCGCGCCGGTCATCAGGTCGTCGTGGTCGGCACCGGCCACGAGGCACTCGTCGAACTCGACGTACGGCTGCGCAAGGGCGGCCTGCCGGACGTGGCCCTCGTCGACGTGCACCTGCCGGACATGAGCGGCTTCGAACTGCGCCGCCGCCTCAAAGCCCGGCCGCACATGGCCGGCGTGCCCGTCGTGCACTTCTCGGGCGGCGAGGGGGACTCGGGCGAGCCCGGCGACCCGGGGGACCCGGGGGAAGGGCCGGAGGCGGGCGGCGACGCCCGTCTGAGGCTGCCCGCCTCGCCCGAGGAGATCGACGCGGTGGTCCGCGCGGCGGTGCGGGCCGCACGACTGAGGGCCGACGACCAGGCGGCGGCACGGCGGCTGGCCCTGCTGTCCGAGGCGGTCGTCGCCATCCAGTCGGCGCGCTCCCCGCAGGAACTCGTCGACGCGGCGGCCGAGGGCGCCGCACGGCTCACCGGGGCGCCCGCCGCAGTGTTCGTCCTCGGACCGGACGACGAGCTCTATCGCGGCGCCCCCCGGAGCCGGACCTCGCTTGCCCCGCCGGACGCGGACGCCCACCGGGCCGTGGTCGCCCTGCTGCGGCGGCTCGCCCACGGGCAGGCGGCGGTGCGGATCACCACGGCGCCCGCGCCGCTGTGGCCGGCCGGGTTCTTCCGGCCGGGGACGCAGCACGACGCCCGTCTGGTGCTGATCCCCACCCAGGACGGCCGGGCCACGGTCTGTCTGGCCACCCCGACCCGCGGGGTACGCCGGGTGGACCCCGAGCGCGAGTCCCTGCTGGCCCGGCTCGCCCAGGCCACCGCCCTCGCCGCCGAGCCGCTGCTGATGTACCGGGCCGAGCGGCACGTCGCCCTCACCCTGCAGCACAGCTTCCTGCCCCAGCCGCACCGGCTGCCCGAACTGCCGGGCGTCGACGTCGTCGTGCGGTACGTGCCCGCGTCCCGCGAGGCGGAGATCGGCGGGGACTTCTACGCCGCCCTGCGAGCCGGGGACGGGGTGCTGGTCGCGGTCGGCGACGTCGTCGGGCACTCGCTGGAGGCGGCCACCGTGATGGTCGAGATCCGGCACGCGCTGCGCGCCTACTGCGTCGACGAGAGCGATCCGGCCGTGCTCGCCGAGCGCCTCGACCGGATGCTGCGGCTCTACCATCCCGGGGTCACCGCGACCGTCTGCCTGGTCCTCATCGACCCCGGCACCGGCCGCGCGCACGTCGCCAACGCGGGCCACATCCCGCCGCTGATCGTGCGGGACGGCCGCGCCGCCGACTATGTGAAGGCGGCCGGCCCGCTGCTGGGCGTGGGGGTGCCCCATCCACCGCCCACCGAACTGTTCCTGGAGCCCGCCGACCGGCTCCTCATGGTCACCGACGGACTGATCGAGACCCGGGGCACCGATCTCGCGGTGTCGATGGAGCAGCTGCGCGCGGCGGCCATCGGCGCCATGCCGGGCCTGGACGCCCTGTGCGACACGCTCCTCAGCTGCTTCGGCAACGACCGCGAGGACGACGTCGCGATGCTGGCCCTGCGGCTGACCCACCAGGACCTGTCCTGAGGTTCTAAGGTGGGCCCAGTTGACCTAGAACAGGAGTGCCCATGCCGCAGATCACCGTCGAAGTCTCCTCGGGGCTCGACCACGTCGACTGGCGCGGATTCGCGCTCGAACTGCACCCGGTCGTCGTGGAGACGGCGGCCGCGCGGCTGGAGGCGTGCAAGACCCGGGTCCTGCGGACCGAGGCGGACGTGGTCGGAGCCGTCGCGGCGGACGGTGACGGGGGCCCGGCCATCGTCAACGTCACGATCGCCCTGCTGGCCGGCCGCACCGACGAGACCAAGGCCCGGCTCACCGAATCGGCTCTGGAGCTGCTGCGCAAGCACGTCCAGCCGGTCGACGGCGTGAGCCTGCACGTGTCCGCCGAGGTCCGCGACCTCGACCCGTCGTACCGCAAGTTCGAGGCCTGAGCGGTCAGGACGCGAGGGCGATCAGCCGGGCGGCCAGGGCGCCGAAGGCGCCGTCCGCCGGCTCGCCGCCCAGCACCGGCCGCAGCAGCGTGCGCAGTTCGTCGTCGTAGGCCGCGCTGACGGCGGTCAGCGCGGCGAAGTCCTGCACGAGCTGCCGTTCCAGCTCCTCGCGCGGGATGCGCCGCCCGTCCAGCCAGATCAGCGCGGTCGACTCGGCGAGCGAGATCCAGGAACGGACGACCAGTTCCAGCCGCGGCGGCGGGTCGGTGACGCCCAGGTGCGACAGGATCTGTTCGTAGGCGGCCTGGCGGACCGAGTCGACGAGCGCGTTGGCGGTCGACGAGCCGGCCGCCGGGCCGCCGCGCATGAGAGCGGAGAAACCGGGGCCGTGCGCGTCGACGAAGTCGAAGAACCGATGCATCACGCGCAGCAGCCGGGTGCCCAGCGGCCCCTCGTGCGGCTCGCTGAACCGGCTCGCCAGATCCTCCGACGCGCGCTTCAACGCGGCTTCGTACAAGCTGAGTTTGCCGGGGAAGTAGTGGTATACGAGGGGGCGCGAGATGCCCGCGGCCGCGGCTATCTCGTCGATCGAGACCTCGTCCGGCGAACGCTGGGCGAACAGGTCGAGGGCGACGCCGATCAACTGCTGCCGACGCTCCTCGACTCCCATTCTGCGACGGACCCCGGTAGTCATACGAACACCTTACCGATCGAATCCGGACGCGAACGGCCCGGACCGATCCAGGTGTTCCCCGCCGTGCGTCGGCCGCGCGATCACATGTCGAGCACCAGGCGCGCGCCTCGTGCCCGCGAGACGCAGATCAGCATCGAGTCGCCGCGCTCGGCGTCGGTGAGCAGCTCGTCTCCAGCACCTTCTCGTGCACCTCGCGCGAGCCGCCCCGGCCGTCCGGCACGAGCCGTGCGGACCCCGCGCTGCCACAGGAACGCCATGGTCGCGAACGCGGCCGCCCAGGTCCGTGCCCGGCGCCGGTAGCCGCCGTCCACGTGCTGGAAGAGGTCGAAGGCGACGGACCGGTGCTCGACCTCCTCCGCGCCGTGCCAGCGCAGTAGGTCCAGCATGGTGGGGTCGGGGAGAAGGACACCTTGCGGGCCTTGAGGGGCGCCCGGCCGGCCTTGTTGGACATGACGTCAATGTACTGACGGGTAGGCCGTGGGCGAGCCCCTGTGCGAGAACTCGCGCGGGCGGCCCGTCAGCGCAGTCCGGTGATCCGCCGGCCGTCCTTCAACCGGCCCTCGAGACCCGCCCGCGCACCCTGCTTCGCCGCCACCGTCAGGAGGTTGCCCGGCCCGGAACCGCGCACCCCGCCCGTCGACCGGACCGAGGCCGTCTCCTTGTCGCCGGCGGCGAGCAGGTACCAGTGGCCGCCCTTGGACTTCCACAGCACCCCGGACAGCACGTGCGGATCGCGCGGACCACACGCCGGCACGTCCCCGGCCTTCGCCACGGCCGCCCCGAACAGCCCGCCGGGCGTGTGGAACTGGGCCAGCACCCGGTTCCCGTCGCCCCGCCAGGTCTCGGCCCTGGTGCACACCCAGGCCGCCGAGCCGCTTCCGTCGGGCAGCGGCTGGCGCGCGTATCCCCACGCGTTGACCGTCCGTACGCCCTGTCCGCGCGCGTCGGCCAGCGAACAGGCGAACGGCGCCCAGGTCCGCAGCGCCTGCGCGCCGCCCGCCTCCTTGGGGGCGGTCGGCCGCCCGGCGGTGAGGCGGGCGGGCACGAGCTCGCCGAGGTCGCTGAGCAGACGGGAACCCGAGGCGTCGGTCAGCTGCAGCACGTTCCACGTCGTGCACGTGCCGGACCGGGTGGCGGGGCTGGCCAGCGGCGAGGTGATCCCGTCGGTCAGCGTCAGTGCCATCACCCCGGCGCCCGGCTTCGACAGGTCCCGCTCGGCGGCCCCGGTCACCCAGGGAGCCGTCAGATAGCGGACGTTGCCGTCGGCCCGGTCCAGCACCAGCGCGGCCGCCTCGGCGCCGGTCGCGCCGTCGACCCGCGCGAAGTCGAGGGCCGCCCCCGCCGTGCCGTCCTTGGGCTCCGCGTAGCGGGCGATGCGCAGTCCGTCGTAGAGGATCACCACGCGCGCGTTGCCGACCTCGCCCGCGTACAGGAGCTGCGGCGGACCGGCGGGACCGCCGGCGGGCGTCTGCGGAGTGGCGGACACCTGGACGGTCTCACCCGGGCGGGCCCAGACGGCGAGCGCGCGGCGCAGCAGCGTGGTGTCACGAGTCAACGCGCCGCGCGCGGGCCACACCGAGAAGTCCGTGCGGGCGGAGGTCTTCCAGACGGCGGGGGAGATCCTCACCAGCCGTCCGGGGTCGAGGGCGGCCTCGGCGGCCGGGTTCTGCGCGTACGCCGGGGCCGCCGCGCCGTCCGGTCCCCAGCCGTCGCCGGGCAGCGCGACCAGCGCGCCGCACACCGCGAGCGCGGCCGCGGCGGCGAGCGCGGCCCGCGTGTGCCGACGGCGGCGCATCAGGTCGGTGGGCCGGGCCTGCAGCGAGCAGGGGTCGAACTCGGAGGAGTCGGCGAGCAGCGCGTACTGCGCGACCGGGACCCCGGCGGCCTCGCGCAGGGCCGCCTCCACCTCCTGGACGCCGGCCTCGGTCAGCACCTCGCGCACATCGCCGTCGGGGAGCCGCTCCAGGCCGCGCAGCGCGTAGGCGGCCCGGGCCGGCCCCGAGAGGGCGGCGAGCCGCTGGTCGAGGGCGAGCTCGTCCGACCCGCCGGAGCGGGGGAACAGGCGCAGCCCCCACACCTGCGGGAACAGCGGCGGCAACTGCGCCCGCTTGGGCCAGGCCCGCAGCGTCAGCGGCAGCCCCGCCTCCAGCGCCGTGCGGACCACCTGGAGGCGGACGTAGGCGTACCCGGGGTCGCCGTCGCGGCCGGCGGACTGGGCCGGGATGACGGGGGCGGAGGCCCGCCCGCGGGGCAGGGCGCGCTGGACGAGGGCGTGCGCGGTCAGGACCCGCCGACCGCGGCCGAGGCCGGGCGGCAGCACGAGATAGGCGAGCCGGACCAGACGCGGGTAGTGCTCGACGAGCGCGGCTTCGGCCTGCTCGGCGTCGACGATCCGGTCGGCGGCGGATCCGGCCGCGGGGCGTGGGGCGACATCTCGTGACTGCACGTCCAGCAGAACGAGCGAGCCCGGGGATGGTCACCGCACCGGGCCGCACCCCGGTCACCGCTACCGGCCGGGCCGCCGCTCAGGCCGCGACCCCGCCGCTCAGCCCGTCACCAGGGCCCGCGCGTAGTTCGCCATCGATCGCTGGTAGCGCGGCAGGTGCGGGGCCAGGGCGCCCAGGACCAGGGACAGGCCCTCGCGGTCGCGGCCGAGGTTGGACAGGCACAGGGCCAGCGTGGCGCGTACGGCGTCGTCCAACTCGTCGGACGGCGCGGTCAGTTCGGGGGTCAGCAGTTCGACGCCCTCGTGTGCGCGGCCGATGTTGCGCAGCGAACTGGAGAGCTGGATCTTGGCTCGCCTGCCCTTGTAGCCGCTGACCTCGCTCAGGCCGCGGGCGAGCGCCTCCCGGTACAGCGGGGCCGCCCGGTCCGAGTGGCCGGTCGAGTCCCAGGCGCAGGCCCGCTCGAAGAGGCCCAGCGGGCTGCCCTCGGGCAGTTCGGCGGCGAGCGCGTCGATCACGGCCCGGAAGTCCGCCGCCTTCTCCTGCGGGTAGTCGTCGAAGGCGGCCCAGGCGGCGGTCACGCGGTCTTCCCAGTCTTGGTTCACCGGCCCACTTTCGCACGCCTGTCCCCGCCGGGCGCCGGTATTTTGAGCGCACCGCGCGCTGGAGCCGTATCCAGGACGAGGCTCTTGCAGGGAGGAACAGATGAAGGTGACCCGACCGATGCTCGCGGCGGCGGCCGCCGCCGCGGCACTGCTGCTGGCGGGGTGCTCGTCCGGCGACAAGGAGGTGGCCGTCCCGCAGACGGCGACCGGCAGCCTGGAGCACATCGCCGCCGAGGCGAAGTGCACGCCCGACATGCAGACCGACGCCGACGAACTGCGCCAGGCCCTCTGCAAGAACGCCGCCGGGAAGTTCATCCTGCTGACCTTCGCCACCGACCGCGGCCAGCGCGAGTGGATCAACGGGGCCAAGGACTACGGCGGCCACTACCTCGTCGGCCGCAAGTGGGTGGCCGTGGGCGAGCAGACGAGCACCGTGACGGCATTGCGCAAGACGCTCGGCGGTGACATCGAGGAGGGCACGGACCACTCCACGCACGCCTCGCACGAGGCCACGGAAGGCGCCACGCACTCCGGTCACTGAACAGGGCCCGGCGCTCGGGGACGGACCCGGCACACGAAGAAGCCGGCGGTGAGGGGTTCCTCACCGCCGGCTTTCTCGGTCGGCGTGCTCAGCCGGTCCTCTCAGCGGGTCACTTGCACTTCTGGCCGGTGTTGATGCAGTTGACCATCTTGTTCATCAGGTTCGTGGAGAAGAAGTTGATGAAGTCGTTGTGGTCGGTGATCGGCTTGTGCAGGTTCTCCGGGAAGGTGTCCACCGCGTACGGGTTCACGACGGTCCCGTTCTGCAGCTTCGGGGCCGGGACGTTGTAGACCAGCCGGACCTGGAGCTGGGGGATCGCCTTGAAACCGTTGGCGCAGGTGCCGTCCGCCTGGACGAAGGCCACGTGCGTGCGGTGGTTGGCGGAGTCGATGTTCTTGCCGTCCCAGCAGCTCTGGAAGTTGGTCGTCCGCACCACCTGGCTGCCCTGCGGGCAGATCGGGTACTGCGTCTCCAGCTGCACCTTGTTCTCGAAGCCGGTGCAGCTCCAGTTCACGTTGGCGTTGCCGTTGCCGTTGACGAAGGCCTTGGCGTCACCGGTGATGATGCGCAGGGCCGTCGGCATCGCGACGACGTTGCCCTTCTTGTTGCCGACGAACTTGATCTGCGCCTGGGCGGGCTGCAGGATCTTGCCGACGTTGCCTTCCTTGCCGCCGCCGTCCTTGTTCTGGTCGAAGTCCTTCGTGCCGTCCTGGACACGTATGACCGGCCAGAAGTACGAGGACTTGTCGCCCTGGTTCTGGCAGCTGGTGCCGGCTGCCAGAAGCTTCTGGTCGCTCGCGAACGCGTCGTTGTTCTGGTTGCCGACGTAGTCGTGCAGGTGGTGGGCGCCGTTGGCGACGCCGGGAGCCACGATCACGTTGTCCGTGTTGTGGTTCTTGTTGGCGTTGGTGCCGCAGTTCGAGGTGAACGTGCCGCGAGAACCGCTGTTGCCGTTGGCGGGCAGACCGTTCTGGCCCACGCCCAGCTGCGCGTTCGCCTGGACCTTGGTGATGTCCACGAAGTCCGCGGCGACCGGGCCGTTGCCGCCCTGACCGCCCTGACCGCCCTGCTGCTGGCCGCCGCCCTGCTGCTGACCGCCGTTCTGCTGGCCGCCCTGCTGCTGACCGCCGTTCTGCTGGCCGCCCTGCTGCTGGCCGCCGCCCTGCTGGCCGCCCTGCTGCTGGCCGCCGTTCTGCTGTTGGCCGCCGCCCTGCTGACCGCCGTTGGCCTGCCCGGCGTTCGTGTTGTTCGCCGCCTGTGTGGTGCAGGCCGCGAGCTGGCTCAGCGAGTTGTCGAACTGGCCGCCCGAGCGCTGGATGTTGATGCGGATCCGGTCGATCGTCGCGGCCCGCTTCTCCTTGAGGGGGCCGACGATCGCGTTCTGCACGAAACCGGAGTCACCGGCCTGGGCCTGGCGGGTCGAGGCGAGTCGGGCGTAGGCCTCGGTGATCTGCTTGTCGAGGTTGGCCAGCTCGGTCGCGACGCCCTGCTTGGCCCCGTTGGGCACGCTCGTCAGCTTCTGCCCCACGTCCGGGCAGGAGATGGTGGCGACCTGCACGGCCGCGTTGGCGGCCTTGGTCTCGTTCTGGCCCGAGCTGTTCGACTCGTGCGCCGAGGCGTAGAAGTTCGCCCAGATCAGCCCGCCCCCGCCGAGCGCTAGGGCCGCCGATGCTGCCACGGCCTTCGTGGCCATCGACGAACGGCGTTTACGTGTGTTGCGTCCCATGGAACTCCTCTGACTTCCTTGCGGGGCAGCATCGAGGCGCCCGACAGGAGTGAAGCTGAAGCTGCTTCCTCCCTTACGCATCACGCCTCACAGGTGTTCAGTCCGCTCAGAAATTCATGAGAGGTCCCTGCGACAGAACAACCCCAAAACCCTCACAGCACCTACCGGTTGCCGGTCTCAGCGGCCCTGGTCGAGATAGGCCAGCACCGCCAGAACCCTGCGGTTGTCGTCGTCGGAGACCTCCAGACCCAGCTTCACGAAAATGTTCGCCGTGTGCTTGGCGACGGCCCGCTCGGTGACGACCAGACTGCCCGCGATCGCCCCGTTCGACCGGCCCTGCGCCATCAGCTCCAGAACCTCCCGTTCGCGCGGGGTGAGCCGGTCCACCGGCCCCCGCCCGTCGTTCGTGCGACGGGCCAGCAGCTGCTGGATCACCTGCGGGTCCATCGCCGTGCCGCCGGCGGCGACCCGCCGCACGGCGTCCACGAACTGCTCCGCGTCGAAGACCCGGTCCTTCAGCAGGTAGCCGACCCCGCCGCTGCCGTCGGCGAGCAGCTCGCGCGCGTACAGCTGCTCGACGTGCTGGGAGAGGACGAGCACCGGCAGCCCGGGCCTCCTGCGGCGGGCCTCCAGCGCGCACTGCAGACCTTCGTCCGTGTGCGTGGGCGGGAGCCGGACGTCGACCACGGCGACGTCCGGCTCCAGTTCGGCGAGGGCCCGCTCCAGCTCGGGTCCGGTCTCGACGGCGGCGGCGATCTCGAAGTCGTAGGCCTCCAGCAGCCGGACGAGACCGTCCCGCAGCAGGAAGAGGTCTTCGGCTAGGACAACACGCAAGGAATCTCCATGGTCACCATGGTGGGACCGCCGGCGGGGGAGCTGACGGCCAGGACGCCGTCGAATGTACCCAGCCGGCGCTCGATCCCGGCCAGCCCCGAGCCCGCTCCGACCGCCGCGCCGCCCCCGCCGTTGTCGGTGACGGAGATCCGCAGACTGCCGTCCGAGTGGCGCAGGTCGACCCAGATCCGGTCGGCGCCGGAGTGCTTGACCGCGTTGGTGAGCACCTCGCTCACCGCGAAGTAGGCCGCCGACTCCACGGGCGCGTCCGCACGACCGCCCTCGACGTCGACGCTCACCTCGGTGGCGACCGGCAGCCGCAGCGCCAACGCCCGGACCGCGTCGCCCAGTCCGCGCTCGGCCAGCACCGGCGGATGGATGCCGCGCACCAGGTCGCGCAACTCGGAGAGCGCCTCCGCGGACGACCGGCGAGCCTGGGAGAGCAGCGCCTTGGCCTTCTCCGGGTCCTTGTCGACGAGCATCTCGACGGTGCCGAGATCCATGCCCATCGCCACCAGCCGCGCCTGGGCGCCGTCGTGCAGATCCCGTTCGATGCGCCGCAGTTCGGCGGCGGAGGTGTCCACGGCGTCCCGTCGGGTCTCCGTCAACACCCGCACACGCTCGGCGAGTTCGGCCTGACTGGGGGAGAGTACGGCCCGGGTGAGGCGGAAGTGGTTGGCCAGCAGACGCGGCGTGCAGAAGTAGCCGGTCACCAGGAGCACGCAGGCCAGGGCCGCCGCGCCGAAGGCCGACGCCTGGCCGGTGACCGGCACGAAGGCGTACCAGTAGGTGTCGCCGGTCGCGTCCCGGTACACCCGCCACAGCCCGGCCGCCAGCGCGAACCCCTCCACCGCGTAGAGGGCCAGCGCGGCCGGCAACAGCGCGGTCACGTAACCGGCCGTCATGTCGACCAGGAGCCATCGCAGATCACGCCAGGTCGCCGGGTCCCGCAGCATCGCGGTCGTGCGTGCCCACGGTCTCGCGTCCTTGGGCACCGGCCGGTAGGCCGAGGGGATGCGTATGCCGCACCACTTCGCCGCCAGCGCCCGCCGCCGGTCGGCGAAGGACCGCACCCAGGTGAGCGCCCACGGCGTCGTGACCAGCCCGACCCCCACGACCGGGACGAGCGAGATCGAGACGACGGCGACCGTGTAGCACAGGATGGCCTCGGGCAGGCACACCAGGGCCAGGACGAAGCTCCGGCCGGAGGCCAGCGCCGCCGCCCGCGCCCGGGTGCCCATGCTGCCGCTTTGCGTGTTGGCGTTCATGGCATCAGTCTCGCGGACCGTCGAGCGGCGGTCACGGGGCCGAGGTCCCCGCTCAGGGGGTGGTGCCAGCTACACCCTCGCACTGCGGCCCGCCGGGGGCGCCCGCCGCGAGCACCTTCGCCTCGACCTCCGGGTCCAGGCCGTTGCGGGGGCGGTCGGGGCGTCGGGGCGCCGTGCCGCCGATCGACGTCAGCCAGCTCCAGGTGTCGGCGACGGTCTCCTCGACCGGGCGGCAGACGAGCCCCGCCGCCACCGCCCGCGAGACGTCGGCCCCGTGCAGCGCGTCGTGCAGGTCGGAGCCCGGCGGCACCCACACGGGCAGCTCGGTCCACGGCTCGATGCCCGCGTCCAGGACGGTCTCCGGCGCCGTCCACCGCAGCTCGGCGTCCGAACCGGTGGCGCGCACGCACGCCTCCAGCAACGCGCCCATCGTCGCGTGGCCCTGCGGGCTCATCAGGTTGTACGCCCCGGCCAGCTCGCTCCCGACCGCCCCGAGAATCCACTCGGCGAGGTCGCGGACGTCGACGTACTGCAGGGGCAGGCCGTGCGGGCCGGGTGCGAGGACCGGGCCGCCGCGCGCGATCCTGGTCAGCCACCAGGGCAGCCGGCCGACGTTCTCGTACGGGCCGAGGATCAGCCCGGACCGTACGAGGACGCTGTCCCGCTCGCCGAAGGCTTCGAGGGCGGCCAGCTCGCCGCCGCGCTTGTCCCGGGCGTAGTCCCTCTGCTCGGCGCCCGGTTCGGCCCCCTCGACGACCGTCGCGTCCTCGGCGTACCCGGCGGGCGGAGCCCAGGCGTACACCGAGCAGCTCGACACGTACACGTACCGGCGGGCGCGGCCCCGCAGCAGCCGCGCCGCCTCGTGCACCGCGCGGGGCGCCGCCGACCAGGTGTCCACGACGGCGTCCCAGTCGCCCTCGTCGCCACGGGCGAGCGCGGCGAGGCCCCCGGGCGCGGTGCGGTCGCCGGTCAGCGACCGGACGCCGGGGACGGGCGCGTGCCTCCCCCGATTGAGGACCGTCACCTCCCAGCCCCGCCCGAGGGCCGCCTCGACGACGGCCCGCCCCGCGAACTCCGTCCCGCCCAGCACCAGAAGTCTCATACCGGTGACTGTGCCCGGTGCGGGCGCGACGGGGAACCGTGCTCTGCCGTCGGCAGACGAACCGGGTCAGCGGGCGGTCGGCGGGGTGTACTTGTAGCCGACGCGGCGCACCGTCTGGATCGACTGGCGGTGCTGTGCGCCCAGCTTGCGGCGCAGCCGGGCGATGTGGACGTCGACCGTGCGCCCGTCGCCCACATGGCCGTACCCCCACACCGTGGTGACGAGCTGGTCGCGGGTGTGCACCCGGTTCGGGTGCGCCACCAGGTGCGCGAGCAGCTCGAACTCCAGGTAGGTGAGGTCGAGTCGCTCCCCGTCCACCTCGGCGGTGCGCTGCACGGGGTCGATCCGCACGAGCGGGCGTCCGGCGCCCTCGGCCGGGCCGGTCTCGTCGGCCGCGGGCCGGTCCGGCACCGCCACCGGCAGGAAGGGCGGCTGCTGGTCGGCCGGGACGAGCACCAGGTAGCCGATCATCGGCGGCCGGCCCGGCAGCGCCGGCAGGGTGTGCTGGGGGGCGGGCAGCCAGGTCGTGCCCGGCGGCAGGAAGTCCACGGCCTCGACCGTCTCGTCCCGGTCGACGGCCCGCAGTCGGTGGCGGGCGGCGCCGTTGGGAGCGGCGGCGGCGGCGGTGAGGGAGGGAGCGGAGGAGAGAGAACGAGTGGTCGCCATGAGAGGTCAGCTCTTTCGCGCGAGGAGTTCGTCGGGGAGGACGACGGCCGCGATTCGTGGTCGGGCTCGTCGAGGACGTACGTCGTGTGCGCGCTGGCCGAAGGCCGGGGTGTACGGCTTTAGAGGGCCGGCGCGTTCGTCGCGCGGCAACACACCCGGTCGAAGTCGTGGTGCTGACGGGAGGGCCAGAAGGGCTCGAGGTCATGGCGACCCGTCGCGGTGTTCTTCTGGAAGCTGGCCATGGCCCCATTGAAGCAGACACCCGCCCGTTACAGGAGCCTCCTCTCACAGCGGTAGGCGGCGGTCAGGTGCACCAGGGCGCGGGCCGCCAGGCGGTAGCCGAAGGCGCCGAGCCCGACCACCACACCGC
>NZ_JBHVYK010000074.1:0-38897 GCF_042880855.1 Streptomyces sp. NPDC058291 | reverse complement strand
GTTTATTGGGGGGGGCGGGGGCTCCGGGGGGGCGGGGGGGGGGGGGCCCCGGGGGGGGCCCCACGGGGGGGGCCCGCGGGTTCACCGCCCCGCGGGGGCCACCGCCGTCACCCGCCCTAGGCGACGTTCTCCGAGCCCGCCCCCAGGAACCGCAGCGCCGGCATCCGGCCGCCCTCCCGCGACCGCCCGAGCAGCTTGTCCAGGCCGCGCTGCAGCTCGTTGCGGGCCGTGATCCCGAGCTTGTGGTAAATGCGGTGCAGATGGTTCTCCACCGTGCGCACGGAGACCACCAGCCGATCCGCTATGTCGCGGTTGGACATCCCGGCCGCCGCGAGCACGGCGACCTCCTGCTCCCGGGGGGTCAGCGAGGCGGAATCGCGCTCCTGCCGCACGTCCCCCTCCAGCCACGGAGGCAGCATGGTGCCGCAGCCGCGCAGCAGCTCCTGGCACGAGGCCCAGGCCTTGCGGCTCCTGCCGAACTGTCCCGAAGCCCGGAACACCCGGGCGGCCTGGGCCGCGGCCTCGCTCGCCAGCGGCGCCGCGCCCATGTCGGCGAGCCGCCGGGACACCTCCGTCAGCGCGGCGCCGTCGCCGTCGGCGAGGGCCTCGGTGTAGTCGGCGAAGACGGCGACCAGACCGCCGCTGGCGCGGGCCGCGCGCAGCAGGGCCCGGTGCGGGTAGCGCACCGCGGCGCCTTCGGTGAGGCGGGCGGCCAGCAGCAGCGCGGCGCCCGCCCGGACCGTGCGACCGGAGGCCGCGGCCCGCTCGGCCAGCGTCACGGCCTGCGCCGCCGCGGCGGAGTGGTCGCCCGTGTGGGCGACGAGCAGAGCGTTCTCGTAGGCGATCTCGTCCTCGGTGATCGCGGAGGCGCCGCCCTCGCCGCGCAGCGAGCGCATCTCGACCAGGGTGCGCACCGCCTCCGCGTGGTTGCCCGACTCGGCCAGCGCGCCGGCCAGTTGGGCCAGCGGCCAGGCGCTGTCGACCGGGTAGGCGTGGGCCGCCTCGGAGGCGATCGCGCCCCGCAGCAGTGCGACGGCCTGCTGGGGCTGGCCCAGCATCCGCAGCAGGCGGCAGCGGTCGAGCAGGGCCTGCAGCAGCACCGGGCGGCCGTGCCCGGGGTCGTAGCGGTGCACCGCGTCCAGGGCCGCGGCGGCGGCCCTGAGGTGGCCGAGGAGCGAGGAGCAGCGCGCGGAGACGGAGTCGGCGAGGAGCCGGGCGTCGGCGTCCCAGTCCTCGGACGCGTCCTGGTAGCGGTCGAGCAGTTCCAACCCGGCCGCCGGGTCGCCGAGTTCGGCGTGGGCGAAGGCGACCGTGGGGACGACCGTCTGGGCGAGCTGGACGTCGGAGGAGTCCATGGCGAGCGCCTTGTGGCCGAGCGCGACGGCCTCGTGCAGCCGGTCCAGCGTGACGGCGATCATCACGCGGGTGCCGTGGAGCACCCCGGCGCGTTCCGCGCCGACGGCCGCGATCGCGCGGTCGAGGAGGTCGCTCGCCTCCTCGACGCGGCGCAGACTCCACGTCATGTTGGTCACGCGGGTGTGCACGGCGCTGATGTGCTCGTCGAGCGGCACGCTCACACCGGACTCCAGTGCGGCCGCCAGGACCGTCTCCGCCTCGGCGGGCCGGTTCCTGCCGACGAGCACCCGGCCGAGCAGCAGGGCCGCACGGACACCCTGTTGGGCGTGCTCCTGACTGCGCGCCGCGCGAGTGACGAGCCGGCGCAGCCTCTTGCCGTAGTCGGCGGAGTCCGGAGCGGGACCGGGCAGCGGCGCCGTGTCCAGATCGGACGGCGCGTCCTCGAGGGCCAGCAGGCACATGCGTTCGGCGAGCGGGAACTCCCGGCGCCGCAGGGCGATGGGGGCCGCGGTGAGCAGCTGCTCCCGCTCGGGGACGAGCCCCGCGTCCATGCGCAGTGAGGCGATTCGCAGCACGTCCTCGTCGCGGCGTGCGCCCGAGCGTTCGAGGGCGTCGGCGACCTCGCGGCGCAGTCGCGCGGCGGTGAGGTCGGACATGCGGGACGCCACCACGACGCGGCTGAGCGGCACGGCGAGGCGCAGCCGGACGCGTGAGCGGCTGCGCTCGACACTCACGATGCGGCGCAGATGGAGGGATTCGGCCGCCTTGGACAGCCCCGCCGCGGCGACGATCTCGGCCTCCAGCGGTTCGGCGACGGCGAGCATGTGGACGAGTTCGTGCTCGTCGTGGTCGAGGTCGCGCAGTCCCAGCCGGATGACGTCCGAGAGCCGTCTGCCGGGGGCCTCGGTCAGTCCGGGCCAGCGCCAGATGCCGTCGACGCACCGCAACGAGTCGTCCTCCAGGGCGTGTTCGACCAGTTCGCGCAGCATCAGGGCATTGCCGTGCGTGGCGGCCCACAGGCGTTCCAGCGTGGTGGTGTCGGTGTGCCCGCCCAGTCGGGCCCGCAGCACGCCGTCCATCGCACTGCGGTCGAACGGCGTCACCTCGACGCGCTCGACCAGCCGCTCCACCCAGAGCTTGTCCACGCCGGCCGGGGTCGGGGCGTCCTGCCTGACCGTGGCCACCACCGTCAGGCACCCCGCCGCGACCAGGAGGTGCAGGCGGAGGCTGGCGGCGGTGTCGAGCAGGTGGACGTCGTCGATCCCGATCAGGGGCCGCTCCCCGCCCCTGCTTTCCGCCGAGGCGAGTTGTACGGCCTCCAGGCACTCGCTCAGCGAGCCGAACCCCCGCGTGCGCGGACCGCTGTTCCAGCCGGCTCCGCCGACACACAGCACGGTGCGGCCCTCCTCGCCCGCCTGTCGCAGCGCGGCCGACAGCAGGACGCTCTTGCCCACCCCCGGTGCGCCCACGAGCAGCGCTCCGCCGCGGTCCGCGATGGCGCTGCCCAGGGTCTGCAGCTCGGTCTCCCGGGCTGTTATCGGCCAGTCTAAAGAATCGCTCGTTGACATCTGTTCCCGCCCCCGCGGTGGAATTGAGATTCGGCCATCTTGCGACGCGTTTCCGAAGCCGCCGACATACTTCAACGTTGGACTTTTGAAGGGCCGGCGCAGTCGGCGTGTGAAGGTGAGTGGAATTCAACATTCCGCAGTCGAAGCCGCCAATACGCCGCATACTCCAGGTGTTTGCGTCCGCTTTTCCATCGAGCTTTGGCGAGTATAGACCGGTGGATGACCGGAGTAGTAGTTGTCTTGTAACACCGAGTTGAACATTTCAACTACCTGGGCGTCTCCGGTTATCGAGGAATGCCGAAGGGAAAGAGGAAGGGGAATCGGGCAATCCTGGCATCGCCGCCGCCGGTGATATCGCTGCGCTGTGGCGCGATTCACGTGGCCTTCTCGTGGTCCATGTTTCGACCATCGCCGAGCGGTCTCCCCGGATTGCCCGGAGAGACCGCTTTCTCATTGTCGACTGAAAGTCAGTCAGGAACGCTTTCCGGCCAGACTCCACCCCAGCGCGCGGCTGCGCTGGGCCCAGAACGAGGCATAGCGTCCGTTTGCCGCGAGCAGCGCTTCGTGCGTGCCGCGCTCGGTGATCCGGCCCTCGTCCAGGAACAGGATCTGGTCGGCGGCGGCGACGGTCTGCAGCCGGTGGGCGATGACCAGGAGCGTGCGACCGGCGGTCAGCGCGCTCAGCGCCTCCTGCACCGCCCGCTCGTTCTCCGGGTCGAGTGACGCGGTCGCCTCGTCGAGCAGCACGATCGGGGCGTCCTTGAGGATCGCCCGGGCGATCGACACCCGCTGCCGTTCGCCGCCGGACAGCAGTGCGCCGCCCTCGCCCACCCGGGCGTCCCAGCCGTCCGGCAGCCGGTGCACGATCTCGTCGACCCGGGCCAGTCGGGCGGCCTCCCGGACCTCGGCGTCGGTGGCCGCGGGGCGCCCGACCCGGATGTTGTCCAGGACGGTGCCCTCGAAGAGGTAGACGTCCTGGAAGACCACCGAGACGCGGGCCATGAGGACCTCGGGATCGACGTCCCGCACGTCCACCCCGCCGACGCGCACCACGCCGGTGTCCACGTCCCAGAAGCGCGGGATGAGTTTGCTCACCGTCGTCTTGCCGGAACCGGAGGGCCCGACCAGCGCCGTCATCGTGCCCTCGGCCAGGGTCAGGGACACGTCGCGGAGCACCTGCTTGCCGTCGTAGCCGAAGCCGACGCCCTCGAACGCGACATCGTTGCCCGCGGGGACCCGCGGGGCGCTCGGCTCCGGCAGCGTGGGCTGCGCCAGCAGGTCGGCCACCTGGGCCAGAGCGGCGCGCGCAGTGTTGAGGGTCGAGCCGAGCACCGCGGTCTCCGAGATCGGCTCGGTGAACCGCACCGCCAGCACCAGCAGCGCCAGCAGTTCGGCGGCGTCCAGGCTGCCGTCCAGCGCCAGGTAGACGCCGGTCACCAGGACGGCGGTGAAGGCCGCCTGGATCACCAGCGCGAACCCGACCAGGCCCGGGACTCCGGTGACCAGCACCCGGCGGGAGGCCTCGGTCTGGGTACGCAGCGCGTCGTCGAGCCGGGCGCCCCGGCGGGCCTCGCCCCGGCCGAACACCCGCAGCACCGGCTGCAGCTGGGCGAACTCCACCACCCGGCCGCCGGTGACGGTCCGGGCGGCGGTGCGGGCGGCGTCGGCGCGACGGGTCAGCGAGGTGCTCCACCGGTAGACGAGGACGATCAACGGGACGGTGAGCGTGGCCGCGAGAGCCAGCCGCCAGTCGAACAGGTACATCAGCACGACCACCGTCGCGGGGGTCACGAAGCTCGTCACCAGGGGGCGCAGCAGATGCGCCGGCACGCCCATGACGTCCATCACGCTCTTGGTGGCGAGCTGGCCGAGCTGGCCCACGCGCTCCGGCGCGAACCAGCCCAGCGGCAGTTCGGCCACCCGGTCACCGATGCGGTGACGCAGGATCCTGGCCAGCGCGGCGCCGGCCTCGAACCCGATCAGCAGACTCCAGAAGTACGCCGCGCAGTACAGCGCGGCCACCGCCAGCAGGGCCCACAGCCACGGCCAGACGTCGTCCGGGTGCTTCCCGAACAGCGCCTCGAGCACCGGGACCAGCAGCGCGAAGGCGACGCCCTGCAGCACCGCGCCCACCACGAGCGCGACGTGCATCCGGCGTAGCGCCCGGGCGTTCTCGGGGCCCACCACGTCGATGAGTTGACGGATCATCAGCTGACTCCTCCCGCCGTGCCGGCCTCCACGGACGCGGAGCCGTGCGGCTGCCACCGGGGCATACGTTCATGGGCGTGCCACATCCGGGCGTACCGGCCGCCGGCCGCGACCAGCGCGGCGTGCCGGCCCCGCTCGACGACCCGGCCCTCCTCCAGCACCACGATCTGGTCGGCGCCGACGACGGTGGAGAGCCGGTGGGCGATCATCAGCACGATCCGGCCCCGGGTCAGCTCCGACAACGCGTCCTGCACGGCGGCCTCGGAGTGCGGGTCGGCATAGGCGGCGGCCTCGTCGAGGACGATGACCGGGGTGTCGGCGAGGAGCGCCCGGGCGATGGACACGCGCTGCGCCTGGCCCCCGGACAGCCGCGCGTCCTCGCCGATCACCGAGTCGTAGCCGCGCGGGAGCGCCTCGATCACGTCGTCGACGCAGGCCGCGCGGGCCGCGGCGCGGACCTCGGCCGGATCGGCGTCCGGGCGCGCCATGCGGATGTTGTTCGCGATCGTGTCCTGGGCCAGTCGCACGTCCTGGAAGACGAACGCGACGCGGCTGTAGAGGTCCTCGAGCGCCATGTCGCGGGTGTCGACACCGCCGAGGCTGATCGAACCGCCGGTGACGTCGAAGAACCTGGGCAGCAGCGCGGCCAGCGTGCTCTTGCCGGAACCGGACGGGCCGACCAGCGCGGTGACGGTGCCGGGCGCCAGCTCCAGGTCGACGCCGGCCACGGCCTCCTGCTCGCCGTCGTAGGAGAAGCGCACGCCCCGGTAGACGACCCGGTTGTCGGCCGGGCTGCGCGGTTCGGGGGGCACGGGCAGTTCCTCCGTGTCCAGGATCCCGGCCACCCGCTCGGCCGCGCCCCGCGCGATCCGCAGCTCGTAACCCGCGTAGAACAACGACAGGATCGGCGCCGTCAGCCCGATCCCGAGCAGCGCGAACGGCAGCAGGTCCACCGCGTCGAGCCAGCCGCGCGTCACGAACACCGCGCCCCCGGCCAGCGTGGCCACCAGCACCGCGACCGGCGACAGGACGATCTCGGCCGCCGCCTTGGAGAACCGGGTGGAGCGCACCCACGTGAGGAAGAACGCCGAGAAGTCGTCGGCCGCCTCGGCGAACTCGCGGTGCGCCCGGCGGGCCTGGCCGAAGGTCTTGACGACGGCGATGCCCTGCACGAACTCGACGGCGCTGCCGTTGATGCGGGCCATCGCGCTCTCGTAGCGGGGGAGGTTCTTGGCCAGGCCGGCCATCGTGGCGCTGTACAGCGTCAGTCCGACCAGCAGCGGGGCGATCACCACCAGGGTCATCCGCCAGTCGATCCAGAAGAGGTACGCCAGGGACGTGGCGGGCACGACCGTCGCGGTCGTGATGTCGAGCATCGAGTGGGCGATGAGATGGTGCATCGCGTCGACGTCGTCCTGCACGGCCTGTTTGACCTGGCCGGAGTTGCGGGACGAGAACCAGCCCAGCGGCACCCGTCCCAGGCGGTCCACCAGTGAGCGGCGGATGTGGAACTGCAGGGCGTTGTCGGCGAGATGGGAGATCCCGCCCGCCACGAGCGCGACGATCAGCCTGATCAGCAGGGCGCCCGCGCCGATCGCGGTGACCGTCCAGGCACGTGACGTGCGGTCCTCGCCGTCGCCGAGCAGGATCCGGCCGAGTTCGGCGACGGCGACGAACGGCACCACGCCGACGGCGGCCGCCACCGCCTGCGCTGCGATCGCCCAGCGCAGCTTTCCCCTGATCGGCGTGAGGATCGCGCCGAGTGCGGTCTTTCCCGCGGGCATGCGGGCCTCCAAGCGCTTCGATCGGACAGGCGTTAGACGGTGTCTAACGGGAGACAGTACCCACCCACCGCTGATGCGCGTCAAGGGCCCAGCGCGGGCGCGGGCGGCGAGGCGTCGCTTTCCGGAGCCGAAGTGCCGTGTCAGACACGGCACTTCGCCACCGCGAGGCTCAACCCGCCACAGGAACGGGGTTCTTCGGCTCCGGGGCGTCGTCGGACTCCTTGATGCCGAACTTGCCGTAGAACCTGGCCAGCGGGCCCGGAGCCCACCAGGCGGACCTGCCCATCAGCTTCAGCACGGCGGGCACGAGCAGGATCCGCACGAGGGCGACGTCCGCCAGGATCGCGAACACCATGCCGACGCCGAACAGCTTCATCATCAGCACGCCACTGGTCGCCATGGCCGCGAGCGGCACGCACATCAGCAGCGCGGCGCTGACGATCAGACGGCCGATCTTCTGCAGCCCGGAGGCCACCGCGGCCGTGCTGTCGCCGAGCGTGTCGTACTGCTCCCGGATCCGGGAGACCAGGAACACCTCGTAGTCCATGGAGAGCCCGAAGATCAGGGCGAACAGCATGATCGGCATGTTGGGTTCGATGTTGCCCGTCGAGTCGAAGCCGATCAGGCCCTCGAGGTGGCCCTCCTGGAAGATCCACACCACGACGCCGAAGGTCGCGGACAGCGACAGCAGATTCATCAGGATCGCCTTGAGCGGCAGCAGCACCGAACCGAAGGACAGGAACAGCAGGATGTACGTCGCCACCGCCATGTAGAGCAGCATCCACGGCAGCGTCTCGCCGAGCGCGTCCAGGGTGTCGTCGAAGACGGCCGTCTGGCCGCCGAAGTAGGCCTGGGCGCCCGCCGGGGGCGGCACGTCCTTCAGCCGGTTCACCAGGTCGCGCGCCGGGCCGGAGACCTCGGGGCCGTCGAAGGTGACCGAGACGCGGGCGGTCGTGGCGGACGCACCGGTGATCTTCGCGCCGGTGGCGCCCTCGGTGTGGCCCAGCCGCTCGGCGTACGCCTGCAGCGCGGCGCCCTGCCCGGGGGACGTGGCGTCCGACTTCAGGACCAGCAGCGAGTCGATGGACTTGACCGCGTCGCTGTCGAAGTCCCGGTCCAGGGCGTTCTGGACCTGCCGGCCCTCGGAGCTGTTCGGGAGCTGCCGGGCGTCGCTGATGCCGAACTCGACGTGACGGAACGGCGTGGCCAGCGCGAGCAGGACGGCCAGCGTGCCGAGCGCCACGAGCACCGGGCGGCGCATGAGGCCCTGCGCGAGGCGGTACCAGGGGCCCTGGCCCTCCTGGCGCGGCGCCTTCGTCCTGCGGCGCAGCGACAGGGCGTTGACCTTCGAGCCGAGCACGCCGAGCATCGCCGGCAGGGCGATCAGCGAGAAGAGGACCGACAGCACGACCGCGGCCACGCCGCCGTACGCCATGGACTTCAGGAAGCCGAACGGGAAGAAGGTCATGCCGGCCAGGGCGACCGCGACCGTGATGCCGGAGACGACGACCGTGCGGCCCGCGGTGGCGACCGTGCGGGCCACGGCTTCCTCGCCGCTGTGGCCGCGCTCCAGCTCCTCGCGGTAGCGGCTCACGATCAGCAGGCCGTAGTCGATGGCCACCGCGAGGCCCAGGATCGACACCAGGCTCATGGCGAACACCGACACGTCCGTGAACTGCGCGATGACCCGCAGCACCGCCATCGAGCCGAGGATGGCCAGCCCGCCGACCAGCAGCGGCAGGCCGGCCGCGGCCAGACCGCCGAAGACGACGACCAGCAGCACGAACAGCACCGGGAAGGACAGGCCCTCCGCCGCGCCGAGGTCCTTGCCGATCTCGTCGCTGGCCTGGTGGCCGGTGGCCACCGGACCGCCGCGCTCGGTCTGCAGACCCGGTGCGTCGAGCTTGTCCGCTATGGCCTTGTAGGACTTCTCCTTGGCGTTGTCGTCGCCGCCGCGGAGGTTGATCGCCACATAGGTGGCGTGCCGGTCATGGCTGACCTGGGCCGGCATCTTGGTCATCCAGAAGGTCGAGTATCCGGTGACCGACGACTTCGGCAGGGCCTGCACGGTGTCGGTGACCGACTTCTGGAAGGCCGGGTCGTCGACCGTGCGCGTCCGGTCGCGGTAGACGATCACGGCATCTGGCGCCCGCTGCGGGAAGGCCCGCTCGGCGAGCTGCGCCGCCTTGCGGCTGTCGGACCCCGGGTTCTCGAACCCGCCGGGCTTCATGTCGCCGAAGACACCGACGCCGTAGAGACCGGACAGGACGGCGAACAGCGATGTCAGGACCAGGAGCGGCTTGCGCCTGCGGAAGAGGAATCGCCCCAGCGCCTCGAACATGGTTCTCCCTAGGGGTAGTTGGCGAGCGCCGCGCGCCGGCGGGAGACCGGCGTCGCGGCAACCGTAACAGCGTTTTCATTGCTCGCTCCAGGTCTATTGCACACTGTCTAACCGGGTGGACTCGCGGTTACCCCTCATGACCTGTGGCTTTGCCCCGAAAAAATTCTCTCCGAGGGGTTGTGTCCGCGGATCCGTCGTGATCTGACAACAGCCTGACGTGATGTCAGCGCCCCTTCGTAACGCTGTTGTCATACTGTTGGGGAATGGCCAGGCTCAAGACTCATGACGAAGCGCTCCGTCTGCGGCTCATCAACCGCGCGGCTGCCACGGTCTTCGACCAGGGCGCCGCCGCGCTGAGTCTTCGGCAGCTCGCAGCAGAGGCGAAGACCTCCACCACGGCCGTCTACTCGCTGTTCGGCAACAAGGCCGGACTCCTGGCCAGCCTCTACGAGGAGGCCGCCCGGCTCTTCGTGGTGCGGCTGGCCGCCGTCCATCCGACCGACGACCCCGCACGCGACGTGATCCGCCTCGGGATCGCCTACCGGCAGTACGCACTCGCGAATCCCCATCTCTACGCGATTCTCTTCTCGGACAGCCTGGCCCGGTTCGAGCCCGCCGAGGCGGGGCAGCGCGAGATGCTGGAGATGTATCAGCCGCTCGTCGACGCCGTGCGCCGCGGACAGCGCGACGGGCAGTTCTCCACCGAGCTCGGTCCTGAGGTCGTGGCGTTGGCCTGCTGGGCGACCGCCCATGGGCTGGTGTCCTTGGAACTGTCCGGCAACGAGCCGCCGGGGCTGGCGATCGCCGACTCCTACGAGCGGATGCTGGGTGCCGCGGTGGCCGGGTGGCGGGCCGGCTGAGCCGGCAGCGAAACGTTCGCAGACAGAAAGCGGGCCCGGATCCCCGATCCGGGCCCGCTGTGCGTCGCCTGTGGACGGGCGGTGGCGTCGACCCGTGCCGGCGGCCTCAGCCCGAGATCGCCACTCCCTCCGCGAGCAGGACCGCGACGCCCTCGCGGACGCCCGTCCAGCGGTCCGACCCGGCTTCACGGCGCAGGCGTCGGACGCGTTGGGCGCCGGGCGCGACGACCAGGCGGCGGACGGACAGGGTGCCCGGGGCGGCCCGGGGGGAGTCGCGGTCGGCGGCGCGGACCAGCGCCTCGACGGCCGCGGGATCGACCGTGGGGGAGGGCGGGAAGGGCACGGTCCACAGGTCCGCGGGGAGGACCCCGGGGACCGTGTCGTCGCCCTCGGGGGTCTCGGGGAAGACCACGCCCGCCCAGTCCAGCAGGCCGGCGTGCCGCCGCTGCGCACGCTCCGCGGGGCCGTCGTCGCACGCGTCGGCGCCGGGGTCCGGCAGGCCTCCCGCAGGCTGCTCGCCGTAGACCAGGGTCACGGACGCGACGTCCCCTCCGGCCGCGTCGCGGACGGTGACGTCCACGCACCACTCGCCGTCGCGCCGCGCCCCCCGCGCCTCGCGGCGCAGGGTGAGCGCGTCGCCGCTGAACCGCAGCCCCGCGAGCCGCACCCGCAACGCGCGCAACTCGCGCAGATGCAGCAGGGGCCAGCCCTCCGGAACCACCCAGTCGCCCGCGGCCACCGCGAACTCGGCGACGACGGTTACCGGGACGGCGAGTTCCCCGCCGACCCTGAACTCCCCCAGGCAGGGCTGCTGACGCGCCGTCAGGGTCTGCGAGGTGCGCAGCATGCGGAAGATCTCGTATTCCTCCACGTCACCCAGATAATGATCCAGAGCGTGCAGCCGGGGCAGGTCGGGGTGGCCCGTGAGCCTGCCGAAGCCGCGCAGTTGGCCGGGGGAGAGGACGGCGCCGATACGGCCGAGGAATACCGCTTCCCCGGTGTGCCCCGAGGCCAGCTCGGCAGCCCACAGCCGGGCCCCCTCGGCGGGATCCAGGGTGGAGACGTACCGCACGGCGGCCGCGTAGTTGGCGATGACGCCGAGCCGTTCCCAGGTGGGCCAGCACAGGGTCTGCACGGGCAGCCCGAGGTTGTCGCGCGCCCAGAAGCCCAGCCTGGCCAGCGCTTCGTTGCCCGCCGCGTAGTCGACCTGGCCCACCATGCCGCCCATGCGGCCGGCCAGGGATCCGACGTTGCTCAACAGCCGCAGCCCGAAACGGCGTTCGGGCCGCGCGAGGACGGCGGCGACCAGGTTGGCGAAGCCGGTGACCTTGACGTCGACGGTGCGGGCCACACCGTCGGCCGACTTGCGGTCGAAGCGGGCGGGCTCGTCGATCCCCGCGTTGTGCACGATATGGGTCGGTCCCCGTCCCAGCTCGGCGAAGACCCGCTCGACCTGGTCCGCGTCCGTGCAGTCGCACCGCAGGTAGTCGACGCGCAGCCCGTCGGCCGCCGCGCCCGCGAGGTTGCGGTGCACGGCCCGGTTCTCCTCGGCCCGGCGCACCTCGCGCCGTGCCTCGGCCAGCCGCACCGGCGTCCGTCCGGTGGCCAGCCGCGCAGCGCGCCACCGGGCGAACTCCTCGTCGTCCAGCACGACGGGCCCCTCCGGCCGAGGGCGCTCGCCGCGTCCGGTGACCACGACCCGGCAGCCGAACGTCTCGGCGAAGGCGCGGGCCGCCGCGAAGCCGACGCCCCGGGCGCCGCCCGTGACGAGGACCGTGTCGCCCGGACCGGGCGCCGTCGTGCGGCCGGGCGGCGCGCTCGGGGCGGGCCGCCCGGCGAGCACATGGCGCCGTCCCGCGCGGTAGCAGACCTCGAAGTCCTCCGGGCGCGCGTACTCGCGGGCCACCGCCTCGGCGATCACCTCGGGCTCGGCCCGGTCGACGTCCACCACGGCGATCGCGGCGGCGGGCAGTTCCCGCGGAAGGCACTTGGCCAGTCCGGCCCAGATGCCGCCGAGCGGCTGCGGCACCACCGCGTCGCCGTGTCCGCCGAGCCCGCCGAGATGGGTGACGGCCACGTAGACGTGGTGGCCGTAACGGTGCTCGGCGGCCCAGCGCGCGTACGCGCCGTGCACGGCCTCGGTGGTGCGGCCGAGCGCCTGCCGCCACGACGTGTCGCCCAACGCGTAGGTCCGGCCCACCACGTTGAGATCGACGATGCCGTCCCAGCCGTCGGCCGGGAGCCGGCCGTCGCGGGTGTGGCACAGCACGCGGGCGCCGCGCCGCCGAAGTGCCGCCCCGACCGCGTCGACCAGGTCGTGCTCCTCGCCCACCAGCAGCATCCTCCGGCCGGCCAGCGGGGCGTCCGTGGCCGGTGCCGGGCGGGGCGCCTCGACGGGTTCCCAGACGAACCGGGTCACCGGGCGCACGAAGGCCTCGGGGTCGAAGGCGGACAGATGCGGACGCAGCGCAGGCCACTGCCGGACGTCCGCCGGCGGCGGGGAAGTCGAGGTCATCGCCGACGCTCCTGTGCCGTCACCCGAATGCCCTCCTTGGGGAAGAGCGTGATGTACGCGCCACTGCGGGGCGCGTCGTCGACCAGGGTGAGCCGGAAGCGGCCGTGCACCGTGGCCACCGCCTGGCGCAGCAGTCCCAGCCCCATCCTCTTGCCGATGCACTGGCGGCGCCCGCCGCCGAAGGGCACATAGGCGGACCGGTCGCGTTCGGCGCAGGCCTCGGGGCCGAACCGCTCCGGGTCGAACGACTCCGGGTCCGCCCACTGCTCGGGGTTGCGGTGTGCGGCGTAGACGGAGATCAGCACCGGTGTCCCCGCGGGGACACGCCGGCCCGCCAGGACGTCGTCGCCGATCGTCTGCCGGGGGAACTGCCACACCGGCGGGTGCAGGCGCAGTGCCTCGTCGACGCATCTGCCCGTGTAGGTCAGCGCGTCGAGGTCCGCCGGGGTGGGCCGGTCGAGTCCGGGGCTCCGGTCGGCCTCCTCCTCCAGCCGGTCGCGGACCTCCGGGTGGCGGGCGGTCTCGTACAGCGTCCAGGCCAGGGCGAGGGCGGTCGTCTCCACGCCGGCGAGCATGAGGGTCACGAGGTCGGACCAGAAGGCGTCCGCGGGCAGGTCGGAGGCGCGGATGAGCGCTGCGACCTCGCCGCCCGCCCCCTGATCGGCGTCCCGGGCGGCCTGTGCGATGACGTGTTCCAGGGTCCGCCGGGCCCGCCGCACCCGTCGCCGGTAGGGGGTGGGGAGGAAGGAGGGCACCAGCTTGTCCAGGGATCCGACCTCCTTGAAGATGGCCTCCAGCGCGACGGACAGCGCGCGGGCGAACTCGCCGCCGTCCCGGGAGAGGTCGCGGCCCACCAGCGCGTGGCCGATGACCCGGCAGGTGAGCCGCATCGACTCCGCGTACAGGTCGAACGGGCGGCCCGCGCGGGCGTGATCGGCCCACCTCTCCGTCAGGTCCGCGAGAGCCGCGTCGGTCTCGGCGGCCCGCGCGCTGATCGCGTTCGGCGCGAAGGCGGGGTTGACGACCTTGCGATGCTCGCGCCAGTCGCCGTCGTCGAGCGTCAGCAGCCCGTGGCCCATGAACAGCCGGAACGCCTCGTAGTAGGCGCCGCGGCAGTAGTTGTCCGCGTTGCCCTGCAGGATCCGCCGGACCGCTTCCGGGTCGGTCACCTGCACGGTGGGGTTGTGCGGGATCATCGGCAGCTTCACCACGGTGCCGTGGGCGCGCTGCGCGCGCACCGCGAAGTCCGGAGGGTCGGCGGCGTAGAGGATCGTGGAGCCGACCACCGGCCAGGCCAGCGGCAGCCCGGTGGGCCCGTCCGCCTCCGGCGGCGGGGCGTCGCCCGCCGCGGCTTGGGTCACCGGGCACCGCTGGGCGCCGTCGAGGGCGCTGTCGCGGTCCTGCGGTGTGCTCTGACGCGTCACGGGGTCGCCTCCTGGGCCTGCTCCGTCGTGTGGTGAGCCGGTCCGGCGTCGCGCGGACGCTCGCGGTAGACGCCGGTGCTCTGGTGGACATGGCCGAGCACCACTCCGGTCATGTCCTTGATCTGCAGCACCACGTCCCCGGCCGCCGTGACCGCCACGGCCCGGTTGGCCGCGCCGCTTTCGAGGTCGAGGCGCGCGGGCAGGGAGTAGAGCTCCACCCGCGTTCCGGCGGCGGCGAGCGAGGAGTCCGTGTGGCCGCCGTACAGGTCGATGCGGCGGATCGTGCGCGGCACGGCGAGCGGGGTCCAGTCGCCGCCGCGGCCCGGCAGGACCGCACGGTCCAGGACGCTCACCCGGGCCAGCCCGTCCAGCAGCACGGACGGCACGACGAGGCCCGAGAACCAGCGGTCGATGCCGGTCCGGTCGGGGGCGTAGTGGGCGCGCCGGCCGCCCGGGTGGATGCGGGTGCCCGCCGTGGAGACGAAGACGCCGCTCAGCAGCACCGCGGGATTGGGCACGTGGTAGGGATCGGCCAGCGGCTCGGCGCCGTGGTCGTCCCAGTGCTCCCAGCGCGGCGGCGCCACCGGCTCGTCGCGCAACCGGACCCGTGCGCTGAAGTGCCGGCGGTCCTTCACCAGCAGCCGACCGTCAGGCGCGACGACGTCACCGGTCACCTCGACTTCGACGACCGACTCCCGCGGCCCGTCGGCGAGCAGCCGCGCCCTGATCTTCTTGACCTCGTCGCGGTCGGCCCGGTAGACGCGCAGGAACGACTCCAGGCGGACGTCCTCGACGACCACCGGAACCCGGCCGGGCACGAGGTGCATGGCCGCTTCCGCCGCGAGTTCGGGGACGAACGTGCCGGGCAGCGTGGGACGACCGTCGACGACGTGCTCGCGCAGATAGGCGTCGCGGTCCAGTCCGAAGCGGCGCACGACGGTCAGCCGGCCGGGGGCGCGCTCGACGATGTCGTCGACGTAGAACGAGGGCAGCCGGGGGGCGGGGGAAGCGGGCGAGGCCGACCCGGTCCGGGACCCGGACGCGTTCCGGCAGAAGTCCAGGTAGCCGGGGACGGCGGCCTCGATGGCGGCGCGTTCGGCGGCCCCGAAGAACACCGTGACGTGCGTCCCGTGACCCTGGTGCGCCTGGTCCAGCTCGTGCAGGAAGTGTTCGACGCCCTCGGCCGTGGGCATGGCGGTGAACTGGGCGCTTTTGGCGAGGAAGGTCCGCATCAGCGGCGTGGCGCCCAGACCGACGTCGCGCCACAGCGTCCAGCCCAGGGTGAGCTCCGCGATTCCCCGGGCGCGGTGGTGCAGGGCGGCGGTGTTGAAGTAGTCGTTCGCGGCGCCGTAGTCGGTCTCGCCCGTCTGGCCGGTGAAGCCGACGAAGGAACCGAAGTTGCACCACAGTCGCGGCTGCCGGCTGCCGAACGCCGCCTTGAGGTGGGCGTAGGAACGGACCTTCAGGTCGCGGACCGTGCGGAAGTCCTTCAGCCGCTTCTGCTCCACCGACGCGGCCCGGTTCGTGCCGGCGATGTTGAGCAGCAGATCGACGCTCTCCTCGGCCTCCGTGATCCGGCGGACGGTGCCGCGCACCTCGTCCTCGTCGCGCAGATCGCACCGATGGTAGGTGACCCGGTCCGCGCCGCACAGGTCCCGCAGGGCGGTGAGCGTGGCGCGGACCTCGTCGGCGGAGCCGAGCCGGTCGTAGGCCATGGCGGCCTCGCGCACGGTCAGTCCCTCCGGGCCCGTGGTCCGGGCGCGGATGAAGTCCTTGCGGGTCAGCCGTGGGCCGGCCCGGTCGGCGTCGGGGTCGGTGGAGCCGATGAGGTGCAGCCGGGGCCGGTCCCGGCGGGCCAGGGCGAGCAACAGCTCGGCGCCGATGCCGCGGGCGCCGCCGGCCGCGACCACCGTGTAGTCGCCGGTGCGCGCCCGCCGCTCGACGCGCTCGCCCGGGTCGGCGACGGCCGCCCACAGCAGCCGGGCGCCCCCCGCGTGGTAGACGACGGGCAGCAGCTGTCCGTCCTCCGTCTCGCGGGCGGCGTCCGGCTCGGCGGTGACCAGGTCCCGTGCCTCGTGCACCACGGCCATGACGGAGGTGTCCGGCCACTCCAGCGCCAGGCTCTTGACGAATCCGGTGAACAGTCCCGCGCACGGGTGCGGCACCCGCGCGGCGTCGACCCCGCCGAGCACCACCACGGCGAACGACTGCGGCCGGGCCGCGCGTTCGACGCAGGCCTTGGCGGTGCGGAAGACGGCGTCGTGCAGGTCGAGCAGCGCATCCGAGGGGGCCGCCTGTTCGCCGTGCAGATCGACCAGGACGCGGATGTGCCGGGGCCGGGATCGGGCGATCGCGTCCTCGAGCGTGTCGTCGAGCGGCAGTTGGTCGGTCCCGCGCACCCGATGGCCGGTGTTCGTCAGGACGGCGGTGCCGGCCGGGAAGAGATCCGGGGCCGCGCGGCCGGCGCGGGGCGGGGCGGCGGGCGCCGGGACCAGCCGCAGGACGTGCCGGTCGAGGAGCCGGGGCCGGGCAGGAGCGGCCGGACCGCGGCCGTCCCCGGACCCGGCTCGCGCCCGGTCGGGGCGGCGCAGCGTCAGCCGGTGCACCGGGCCGCCCGAGCGCACCGGCCGCTCCAGCACCGCCGCGTCGGCCGCCCCGTCCGCTCGGGTCAGGAAGGCGATCAGTTCGCGGGCGCCCTCGGCGCCGAGAAGGGTGGTGTTCCGATCGGCGGCGCTCATGCGGCGGCGCTCCTTTCGATGACGGCCAGCACCGGCAGGCCGGCCTCCTCGGCGAGGGAGCGGCGCGTCACCACGAACAGGAACGCGCCCTCGGCGGCGGGCCGTCCGCCCGCGTCGTTCCAGCCGGGCAGTGCCGCGCCGTTGACGCCGGCGACCAGCGCCACGTCGATCTCCTGGAAGCCGAGGTAGAGCCCGGCGACGTCGAAGGCCTCCAGGAGCGAGGCCTCGCCGGCGTCGACGGTGAGACTGAGACCCCGCAGGTCGAAGTAGTTGCACAGCCGGGCGGCGATGACATTGGGCATCTCGCCCGGGAAGGAGTCCTCGGTGGGCGCGGCGATCAGACCGGTGGCCCGCTCCTCGAGCCGCTGCAAAAACTTCGCCGTCACCGAGGACTCCTCGGCGCCCGCCACGACATGGGCGATCTCGTCGAGGTAGGCACGGGTCTTGTACAGCAGCGCGTTGCGGGTCGCGTTGGTGTGTCCCACCACGACCCCCGCCGTCAGCCGCCGGCTCAGGCAGAACTCCCGCACGTCGTCGTCGAGTTGCTGGACGCAGCGGACGAGCATCAACTGTGTGCGGTCCGTGGTCCGGGCCGTCGGGGGCGGCATCCGCAGCTCCTGGAACGGCGGCACGGGATAGACGGCGCCGAACGACGCCTCGGGAGCGGGTCCCTCGCCCGCGGCCCAGGCGGCGACCGCGGCGGTGTCCGGATCGCCCGGCAGCCGGGACGACCAGCCGACCACCACCAGGTCCTCGTCCACGGGGGCGGGCAGCGCGACGGGGCTGCCGGAACGCACGGCGGACCGGTGGTCCTCGGTGAGGATCAGATGGGCGTTGGTGCCGCCGAAGCCGAACCCCGAGACGGCCACCCGGCGGGGGCGGTCCGGGCGGGCCGGCCACGGCACCGGTTCCCGCGGCACGCGCAGCGCCCCGGACAGCCCGTCGAGCGCCTCGGGCAGCCGCTCGAAGCGGTACTGCGCGGGGATCGTGTCGTGGCGCAGCGCCAGCAGCGCATGGATCACGGAGACCACGCCGGCCGCCCAGCCGCTGTGTCCCACGAGGGACTTGTTGGAGGTGACGTAGGTCGGCCGGTCGCCGGCGTAGCGGGCGTGCAGGCCGGTGAACTCCGCCTCGTCGCCGGCCGGCGTTCCGGTGGCGTGCGCGACGATCCAGTCCACGTCCTGGGCGGCCAACCCACCGCGCCGCAGGGCGCGTTCGACGGCGAGCTCCTGACCGGCGGGCGCCGGAGCGTAGATCGCCTTGCCCCGGCCGTCGGCCGACAACCCGATCGCCGAGAGCAGCCCGAGGACCGTGTCACCGTCCGCACGGGCCCGCGACAGCCGCTTGAGCACGACGAGACCCGCGCCGTCGGAGAACAGCGCACCGTCCGCCCCGGCGTCCAGCGCACGCACCGCGCCGCCCGCGGACAGCCCGTTGAGCTTGGCGAACAGCACCGAACCGCTCGGCGCCAGGGCGAACGAGCCACCGCAGACGGCGACGTCACTGTGCCCGGACAGCAGGTCGCGCACCCCGAGGTCCATCGCGTAGAGGGAGGAGGAGCACGCGGTGTCGACCATGTGCAGGCGGGTGTCGGGCGGCAGGACGCCGGCCATCGCGTCCTCGCCGACGCGGTGCGGGAGATACGCGGCCGACGGGTCGTCGCCGCGGTGGAAGCGGCTGCGCAGGGCCGCGCCGAGCGGCCCCCGGACCGCGTCGTCGCCGTCCTCGGCCAGCGTGTCCAGCGCGGCGCGCAGCACGAAGGCCTCCTCCAGGTGCTGGCTGCCGTCGGGGGTGTAGCCGACGCAGAAGGAGAAGCGGTCGCCGGGGCGGCGCCGGACGCCCTCCAGCGCCTGGTGCAGACTGTGCCGCAGCCACAGGGCCGTGTGATCGAGACCGGCGGTGGCCGTTCCCTCCTCCCGCAGCCGCTCGTGCGGCCGGAAGGAGGTGATGAAGCCGGAGCGGCGCTGGTAGGTCTTGTCCGGCGCGGCGCGGTCCTCGTCGTGGAAGCGCGCGATGTCCCACCGGTCGGCGGGCGCCTCGACGAACAGTTCGCCGCCTTCCAGCAGCAGTCGCCAGAACTCCTCCGGCGAGGACGCGCCCGGCACGGCCAGGCCCATGCCGACGACGGCGATGGGGTCCTCGTCGGCCGTCACCACCGGGGTCGGCGCTTCGGCGGCCGGAGCTTCCACGGCCGGAGCTTCGGCGGTCGGAGCTTGTGCCGCCTGAGTTCGTGTCTCCTGAGCGGTCGCCTCCGCGGGCATCGGCGGCGCCTGCGGCAGCACCGGGGTCGGGGACATCGCCGAGCGCAGCAGGGTCAGGCCGCCGTCCGCCAGCAGCGTCTGCCCGGTGACCCAGCCGGAGCGCTCGGACGCGAGGAAGAGAACGACCTCGGCGAGGTCCTCGGGGCTGCCGAGCCGGGCGAGCGGAGTCGCCGCGACGGTATTGGCGCTCACGTCCTCGAAGGCCGGGAACATGTGGCCGACGGCGTTGTCGATCAGCCCGCAGGACGCCGCGTTCACGCGGACGCGGTCCTCGGCGAGCTCGGCGGCCAGGTAGCGGGTCAGCGACTCCAGCGCGGCCTTGGAGATGCCCACCGGCAGATAGTTGGCCGGCGCCGTGGTCGAGCCCAGGGAGGAGAGGTTGACCACGGCGCCGCCCTGCCCGGCCGCCCGGGCGAGCAGCGGGCGTGCGTAACGGGCGCACCACAGCGGGCCTTTGACGTTGGTGGCGTAGGTCCGGTCGAGCAGCTCCTCGGTGATCTCCTCGAACGGCACGAAGGAGCCCGCCGCGGCGTTGTTGACCAGGATGTCCAGGCGGCCGTGCGCCTCACCGATCTCGGCGAACATCCGCTCGACCTGGGCCGGCCGGGCGACCGACGCACGGACCACCCGGACGTCCAGGCCCCGTTCGTTCAGGCCGCGTGCGAGATCCTTGGCGGCGTCGTAGGAGTGGAAGCAGTTGAGCAGCACGGTGGCGCCCTGCTCCGCGAGCCGCTCCACGATCACCCGGCCGACGCTTCCGGCGCCCCCGGTGACCAGGGCGATGCGCCCGGCGAACTCTCCGTGCGACACGGGCGGACGGTCGCTCATCGGGTGGCCGGCCCCTCGGCGAAGGCGCCGTCCGCGACACCGGCGGCCACGAAGTCGACGACCTTGCCGAAGGTGTCGTAGTCCGCCACGCGCAGCCCGCTCGGGGGCGCCCCCAGGCTGAAGCGGTCGCCGAGCCGGCTCAGCAGCTCGGTCTGCTTCACGGAGTCGACCCCGAGGTCGGCCTCCAGGAGCACGTCGTCGGTGAAGACCTCTTGGGGGTACTCCATCGCCTCGGCGTACAAGGCCCGGACCTGACCGGCGAGTTCGTCCCGGTCCGCCGACGGGGGCGTGTCGTTCGCCGGGCCCCGGTCCGCCGGAGCGACGGTTTCCGCGACCGGGTCCGCGACCGGGTCGACGACGAGGGGCCGGACGGCGGCCGGACGCTCCGCGACCGGATCGTCCGCGACGGCGGGTCCGGCGGCCGCGGGATCCGCGAGGGGAAGGGCTGCGGCGGACCGGCGCAGCGGGTCGCGCAGCGCGTCGGCCGCCGCCGCGAGGCCCGCCGCCTCGTCGCGGCCCGCGAGCGGCGCCACGGTGTGCACGCCCGGCAGCGCCGCCTCGGCCAGGCTCGTCAGCACCCGTCCGGCGCCCATCTCGACGAAGGTCCGCGCGCCGGAGGCGTGCAGTCCGGTGAGGGACGTGCGGAAGTCGACCGGGGTCACCAGGTGCAGGGCGAGCAGCTCGGCGAGGTCGTCGCCGTCGCGGTAGAAGCGGCCGAGGATCGGCGAGTACACCGGCACGGTCGTGTCCCGGCGCCGGAACGCGCCGATGCGGGCGGCCAGTTCCCGGCGGGCGCCCGCCAGCAGCGGGTTGTGGAAGGGATGCGGGGAGCGCAGCGGCGTCGCGGTGACGCCGAGCTGCCGGGCGATCGCCTCGGCGATGCCGATGGCGTCGGCGGAGCCGGAGAGCACGGTCTGGTCGTCGGCGTTGTCGACGGCCACCACGAGACCGGCGTGGTCGATCAGGGCCACGAGCCGCTCGGCCCGCACCCGGCCGCAGCGCAGCGCGAGCAGCGAGCCGCCCCTGCGGTCGTGGGCGCGCACGGCGGAGATCCGCTCGCACAGCACCGCGGTGGCGTCGGCCAGGTCGTAGGCGCCCGCGCAGGTCAGCGCGGCCACCTCGCCCAGACTGTGCCCCATGTGCACCGAAGGGCGGGCGCCGTCCTCGGCCAGCAGCCGGAACGTGGCCACCGAGGTGGCGAAGATCGCCAGCTGAAGCGTGTCCGGGGCCTGTTGAAGAAGCACGGCGGGGCTGGGCGGGGAGGGTTGGAACAGTACCGAGGACACCTCCTGGCCGAGTCGCTCCTTGGCGACCTCGTCCACCACCTCGAACGTGCCCCGCACGGCGTCCGCGCCGCGCTCCCACAGCGCCGCGAGAGCGCCCGCGCGGTAGGCGCCCTGCCCGGGGAAGAGCGCGACGGTCAGATCCAGGTCTCGGTTCATGGGAGGCTCCCGTGGTTGTCAGACGCCCGATACGACGATCGGTTCGTTCAGGCTGGTCGGATCGGTCAGGTCCACCAGGCGCACGGCGCCTGCCCGGCCGCCCTCGACGGCGAGGGCCAGGGTGTGCCCGGCCGTCGGCCGCAGCAGTTCGAACCACCAGCCGGGACCGCTGCCGTGCGGCTGCTGCGGGTCGTGCACGGTGATGCCCGCGGCGGTGCGCGGGCTGAAGGCGAACCCGTCGAAGGAGCGCCGCCCGCCGATGCCCAGTCCCTTGAGGTAGGCCTCTTTGAGCACCCACAACTCGCGCGTGCGGACGGCGCGTTCGGCCGGCGGCAGGGCGGCCAGTTCGGCGCGTTCGGCGGGGGAGAAGAAGCGGGCGACGTGGGCGGCCGAATCCGGCGACATCGGGCCCTCCACGTCCACTCCGCAGGCCGCGCCGTCGGTCACGGCGCAGACGACGAGGGCGTCGGTGTGCGAGACGTTGAACCGCACCCCGTACCGGCCGGGCCGGGGCTCGGGCCGGCCGTGCTCGTTCACCGGGAACCGCCAGCCGTCCGGCGGGTGCCCCGTGCGCACGCTCAGCGCGTGCCGGGCCAGCAGCCGCCCGGCGCGGAACTGCCTGCGCCGACGCGGCGCCGGCATCCGTGCGAGGCGGGCGCGTTCCTCCTCGTCGAGCGTCCGATCGCCGCCCATGCGCTCCACGAAGGCGTCCGTCGCCGGCTCGGGCAGCAGCCACAGGTCCGTCATCGCAGGGCCCCTCCGGCGCCCGGCGCGACGGCGAGGAGTTCGGCGAGCCGGAAGGCCAGGGCGAGCGACTGGTCCCGGTTCAGCCGCGGATCGCACAGCGACCGGTAGCGCCGGGGCAGATCGGAGTAGTCGACGCCGGCGCCGCCGCCGACGCACTCGGTGACGTCGTCGCCGGTCAGCTCCAGGTGCACCCCGCCCGGATGGGCGCCCACCCCGCGCAACACCTCGAAGAACCCGACCAGTTCGTCGACGACGTCGTCGAAGCGGCGGGTCTTGTGTCCGCTCGGGGCGCTGACCGTGTTGCCGTGCATGGGGTCGCACACCCAGGCCACCGGGAGCCCCTCGGCCGTGACCTTCTCCACCAGGTCGGGGAGCACCTCGCGCACCTTCCCGGCGCCCATCCGGGCCACCAGGGTCAGCCGGCCCGGCTCGCCGTCCGGCGACAGCCGTTCGATCAGGGCGAGCACATCGTCGACGCCCGTGTTCGGACCGATCTTGACGGCGACCGGGTTGCCGATGCGCGAGAAGAACTCCACGTGCGCGCCGTCGAGGCGGCGGGTGCGCTCGCCGATCCACAGCAGGTGCCCGGAGGTGGCGTACGCCCGGCCGGTGGCCGCGTCGACGCGGGCCAGCGCCGACTCGTAGTCCAGCAGCAGACCCTCGTGCGACATGAACAGCTCGCCGGGCGTGTGCCAGCCGTCGCCGGTACCGGTGAAGCCGCCGACCCGCTCGATCTCCTCGGTGAGCGCCTCATGGCGCTCGCAGGCCCGGGAGGCGACGGTGAACTGCCGCAGCGCCGTCAGCACATGCTCGGGCCGGGACTGCTCGCCCGCGCCGTAGGCCCGTACCAGGTTCAAGGTGGCGGCGGACGTGTGGTAGGCGCGGACCAGGCGGTGCGGATCGGGGGCGCGGTCGGCGGCCGTGAAGGGGTGACCGTTCACCGCGTCGCCCCGGTACGCCGGCAACTCCACCCCGTCCCGTGTCTCGGTGTCCCGGGAACGGGGCTTGGCGTACTGCCCGGCCATGCGCGCGACGGTCACCACGGGCAGCGACATCATGTAGCCGAAGACGCTGGCCAGTTGCTGCAGGGTGTCGGCGGTCCGGCTGATGGAGGTGGCGTTGACCGTGTCCAGCGCCTCGGCGCAGTCGCCGCCCTGGACCAGGAAGGCCTCGCCGCGTGCCACCGCCGCCAGCCGGCTCTTGAGCGTGTCGCACTCGCGGGGCATCACCAGCGGCAGGCTCCTCGAGAGCGTGGCGGCCGCGGCGTCCAGCGCGGCCGGGTCCGGCCAGGCGGGCTGCTGGTCGGCCGGGAGGCCGCGCCAGGCGGTGTGCACCGGGTGCGCCGCGGACAGTTCGAGCAGGGGGATCACGCCGTCAGCTCCGCTCGGTGAGGCGCCGGCCTCAGGGCGCCGGCGACCAGTCGGTCCAAAATGGCGGCGCCGCGCAGCGTCATCACCGACTCGGGGTGGAACTGCACCGAGGCGAAACCGGGGCCGCGCAGGGCGTGCACCTCGCCCGTCACCGGGTCGCGCGCGACCTCGACCAGGTCCCGGGCGAGGGGGCTGTCCAGCAGATCGCCGTCGCTGTAGGCGGCGAACGTGTTGTAGAAGTAGACCGGTTCCGCGGCGCCGAACAGGTCGACCGTGCGCCGCACCCCCTGGTGGGGGACGTCCAGCCTGCGCAGGTCGAGCCCGAGCAGCGAGCAGAGCACCTGGTGGCTCAGGCACACCGACACGAACGGGATGCGCAGGTTGAGCAGGCTGCCGGTGACCGCCCGCAGATGCGCGATCTTGGGGTGGTCCGCCGCGCCCGGGTCGCCGGGACCCGGACCGAGCAGGACCAGGTCGTATCCGGTCAGCCGGTACGGCTCGTCGAAGCGGCTGACCGTCACGTCGTGACCGAGGCTGCGCAGTTGGAGCGCGCACATCGCGGTGAACGTGTCCTCCGCGTCGATGATCAGCACCTTGTCGCGGGTCGCCGGCCGCACCGGCGCCGGGGCCAGCCAGAACCGCGACAGCGGGGCGTTGCGCGCCGCGAGCGCGGCCCGGACCCGCGGGTCCGCCTCCAGGCCGGCCGGGCGGCGCTGCTCGGCGACCCGGTTCAGGGCGTCCAGCAGGCCGGCTGCCTTCGCCCGCGTCTCGGCGGCCTCCTGGGCGGGGTCGGAGTCGCGCACCAGCGTCGCGCCGACCCCGATCCGTACCCGGCCGGCCGCGTCGACGCCCGCCGTCCTGATCATGATCGCCGAGTCCATGCGCCGCCGTCCCCGCTCGTCCCGGCCGATCAGGGCCGCGACTCCGGCGTAGTAACCGCGGCCGCTCGGCTCGAACTTGGCGATGACCTCGCAGGCGCTCTGCACCGGGCTGCCGGTCACCGTGGGGGCGAGCAGCGTCTCGCGCAGGATCTCGCGCACGTCGCGGCGGCTGTGGCCGACGATGCGGTACTCGGTGTGGGCGAGGTGGGCCATCTCCTTCAGATGCGGCCCGGTCACGTGCGCGTCGTCGCACACACGGCTCATCATCTTCAGTTCCTCGTCGAGCACCATGTACAGCTCGTTGGTCTCCTTGCCGTCGGCGAGGAAGTCCAGCACGGAGGGGACGGTCGGCCCGCCGTCGGGATAGCGGTAGGTGCCGCTGATCGGGGTCATCACGGCGACGCCGTCGTCGAGGCTGACATGGCGCTCCGGACTCGCCCCGATGAAGGTGCGGCTGCCGGTGTGGATCAGGAACGTCCAGTAGGCGCCGGGCTCGCCGCGCAGCAGCCGCCCCCAGAACGCCAGGGCCGTACGGGCCGACCAGTCGGGGATCTCGGTGAAGAAGGTCCGCTTGAGCACGAAGTTGGCGCCGGAGCCGTGCCCGATCTCCTCGGCGAGGACCCGGCGCACCAGTTCCCCGTACTCCGCGTCGTCGAGGTCGAAGCGTCCCTCGTCGGTGACGACGGGCCAGGCCAGGACGGTGTCGAGCACCTCCTCCACCGGCAGGGACGCCTGCTCGCGCACGGGCATCGCGAGCACCGGCTCGCCGTCGTCGTGGTGGTCGTAGCCGCGCTCGCCGATCACCCGGTACGGCAGCACGGCGAGCACCTCATGGGTGTCGGGCTCCCCGAAGTCGGGCACCGGCAACTGCTCGGTGCCCGCGACCTCGCCGAACTCGCCCACCAACAGCTCCACCTGACCCGCCACGCCGCTCTCGGGCCGTTGCAGCAGCGCGAACGACCGGCCGCCCGCGGCCAGTTCCTCCAAAGACGTCATGAGTGCCCTCCCAGCGAAACGGGGTCCGCGGCCGGCAGCGCCTGCAGCACCGCGGCGGTCGGCAGGACCACGGCGCACCTGGACGCCGCGTACCGCAGCGCCATGTGGTGGTAATCCGGGGTGAAGTCGGCGACCGCGTCGGAGACCACGAACGGCTGGATGCCGTGCGCGAACGCGTCGCAGGCCGTGAGCAGGATGCCGACATGCGCGTAGACGCCGCAGATGATCAGCTGGTCGCGGCCCTGCTCACGGAGCAGTTCGAGCAGCGGGGTGTGGTGGAAGGCGCTGGCCCGCCACTTGGTGAGCACGGTGTCGCCTTCCCTGGGCGCGACGACCTCGGGGATGCCCTGCTCCTCGGGGACGGCCGACATGCCCGGGCCCCAGAAGTCCGCGAGCAGGCCGCGCTGTTGAGGCGTCATGTCGCCGGGCTGCGCCGTGTAGAGGACGGGCACGCCGAGGCCGGCGCAGCGCTCGCGGACCGCCGCGACATGGGCGAGGAGGTCGGCGTGCGGTGGGGCGCCGTGCTCGAAGGGGGCGAGGAAGTAGTGCTGCATGTCGTGCACCAGCAGCGCCGCCCGGTGTGGATCGACGCTCCAGGACACGGAGTCGGCCGGCAGCTCGGCGGGCCGGGGCATCGGATACGGGTCGATCGGTGCGATCGCCACGTCGGGTTCCTTTCCTGGTCGGATGAGGCCCGCATCGGTCCCGGTGTCCGGGAACGCCGACCGCGTGCCGGTGAGGGCGCCCGGGACCGTGGGGGGAGTCGGTCCCGGGCGTCCTCCGCACCCGGACCAGGAGGAGGGGTCCGGGCGGCGGCCCGTCTGGGGGCCGGTCCTGGAGGGGGATGGCTGGGTGGTGTGGGACGGCGCGCGGCCTGCGGGAGCCCGGGGTCAGACGCCCAGTGCCGCGCCGCCGTCCACGGTCAGGTCCTGCAGGGTGATGTGGCCGGACCGCTCGGAGAGCAGGAACAGCACCGCATCGGCGACATGGGCGGGTTCGGCGATCCGCCCGAGCGGGATGCCCACCCGGTAGGCCTCGGGCACCCCGTCGATCGAGGCCCGTTCGGCGGCGTCGCCCTGCAGCGCGGTCAGCATCGGGGTCCGGGTCGATCCCGGCGCGACGGTGTTGCAGCGGATGCCGTGCCGGGCCAGCTCCAGACCGAGGCACTTGGTGAACATCATGGAGGCGGCCTTGGACGCGGCGTAGGCCGCCATCGAGGTGCGGGGGGTGGAGGCCGCGTTGGAGGCGATCGTGACGATGGAGCCCCGCCGGCGCGGGATCATCACCCGCGCCACCGCCCGGCTCACCCGGAACACGCCGCCCGCGTTGACCGCCAGCGTGGCGTCCCACTCCTCGTCGCTCAGCTCGGGCGCCGGCCCGCTGTGCAGGACGCCGGCGCCGTTGACCAGGTAGGCGATCGGGCCGAGTTGGGCTTCCGCCTTGTTGATCGCGGCGTCGACGTCGGCGCTGTCCGTGACGTCCACCGGGACCGCCAGCGCGCCCCCGGGCGATCCGCCCAGCTCGTCGGCCAGTTCCCACAGCGGGGAGGCTTCCCGGTCCAGCAGGGCGACGGGGACTTCGGTGGCCGCCAGGGCGCGGGCCACCGCGGCGCCGATGCCGCCGGCCGCCCCGGTCACCACCGCGGTCCCCGACCACCGGGCGCCGGACGCGTCGTCCGCCGCACCCGGCCACCGGGCGCCCGGCCCCCCGCCCGTCGTGGCGAAAGCGCTCATCGGGCCACCCTCCCCAGGGCCGCGTCGACCGCCTCGGTGGGGACGCGCAGGGCCCGCGTCGTGAAGCCCCGCAGCGCCTCCAGATAGCGGTCGCGCAGGGCCGCCTCGTCCACCTCCACGCCCCTGCCGTTCGCCACCAGGGTGCGGCCGCCGACGATCACCGTGTCCACGTCGGCGGAGCCGGCCAGCCACAGGAAGCTCTCCAGCGGCCGCGGGTTGAGCAGATAGCGCCAGTCGTCGGTGGGCACCAGCAGCAGGTCGGCCTGCTTGCCGGGCTCCAGGCTGCCGACGGCGTCGTCCCAGCGCAGGCCCTTGGCCGCGATCCGCGTGGCCATCGCGAGGGCGTCGGTGGGAAGCACCTCGGTCGGGTCGGCGCTCATCTCGTTGTACATCTGCCAGGCCGCACGCATCGTCTCGGCCATGCCGGCGCCGGGCAGCGCGGCCGCGTCCGTCGACAGCGACACGTCCAGTCCGGCCCGGCGCAGGGCCGGCACCACCCCGGTCTCGGTCAGCGAGGACTCGCCGGAGGGGCCGTACTTGCCGGGGGAGTGGCTGATGTGCGCCCGGGCGGCGAGCATCAGCTTCTGCTCGTGCCCGTCCAGGAAGGCGGCGTGCCCGGCCATCAGCCGGTCGTCCAGCAGGCCCGCCTCGTCCAGCCGGCGCAGCCCGGTCTCGCCGTAGTACGTGCGCATCGCCTCGACCTCGTTGCGCAGCGCGCCCACGTGCGTGGCGAACGGCAGGTCGTGCCGGGCGACCAGGTCGGCCATGCCGCGCGCCAGCTCGTCGGTCATGTTGGTGACGTAGGAGATGTTCGGGCGGCACCTGATGCGGCCCGAGACGTCCGTGGCGACCGCGCCGAGCAGCGACTCGAACCCCGCGAGGACCGTGTCGGTGTCACGGGTGCGCACATGACGCGAGCGGTCCGGCGGACAGACGGCGTCGCTCGCCCAGGTGCTCGCGGAGAAGCGCAGTCCCAGACGGCGGGCGGCGGAGACCATGGACAGGGGCCGGTTGAGCGAGCCCATGTCGCCGAGGGTGGTCACCCCGCCGCGCAGCTGGATCCACATCGAGTACTCGGCGATGGCCTGCGCCTCGTCCGGCGTCATCGCCTCGATCAGGCCGTCGAAGCGGTCGAAGGTGCCGGAGACCTGGTGCATGTCACCGCCGCCGGCCATGAACGCGGCCTGGTCCGCGCGGTCGGAGACGGGGCGCAGCGCGCCGCGCATGGTGAAGCCCATCGCGAACATCTCGTGCCAGTGGGCGTTCACGAAGCCGGGCAGCACCATCATCCGGCTCGCGTCGACGGTGCGCAGCCGCGACCTCTCGGCCGCCGGGAGCGCGGCCACGCTCTGCTCGACCTGCGCGGCCGGGCCCACGGCGGCGACCTTGTCGTCCACGATCAGGACCGCGCCGCGCTCGTGCACGGACTCCTGCGCGTCGGCGGTGTAGACCGTGCCGCCGGTGATCAGCAGGGCGCCCATCACGCCGCCCCGGGACCGGTGGCCGCGGTCGCGGCCAGCGAAGCGAAGTGGGCGGTCCAGCCGCTCAGGGTCGGTGCGGCGACCAGGGCGTCGAACTGCGCGGGGACGCCCGCCTTGCGCCAGCGGCCGACCAGCCGCATGATCTCCAGCGAACTCAGCCCGAGCAGGACCAGGTTGGCGTCCGGCTCGATCCGGCCGGGTTCGATCCCCAGCACGGGCGCGACGATCGCGCGCAGCTCGTGTTCGGTCGGGAACGGAGAGGTGTCCACGTCAGCCTTCCTGCTCGGACGCGGCGTGTGCGGCCAGCGCCTTCTTGTCGACTTTGCCGAGAGGGGTCAGGGGGAGTTCGGGCACGTAGCGCACGAGGTCGGGCAGCTTGTAGTCGGCCACGCCCTGTGCGTGCACGGACTGCTTGAGGTCGGCCAGGGACACTTCCGGGCCCTCGGCGACGAGGTAGGCGCAGATCCGCTCGCCCAGGAACGCGTCGGGCACGCCGATCACGGCCGCCGCGGCGACGGCCGGGTGCGCGAGCAGCAGGTCCTCGACCTCGCCCGCGGCGATCTTGTCGCCGCCGCGGATGATCGTCTCCTTGATGCGGCCCTCGATGACCAGGTCGCCGTCCTCGGTGAGCCGGGCCAGGTCGCCGCTGCGGTAGAAGCCGTCCTCGGTGAACGCGCGACGGTTGTGGTCGGGCGCCCGGTAGTAACCGCGCAGCGTGTACGGGCCGCGGGTGATCAGCTCGCCGACCCCGCCGGGAGGCAGCGGCCTGCCGTCCTCGTCCACGATCAGCAGCTCGTCGGCTTCCGACACCGGCTTGCCCTGCGTGGTGAGCACCGACTCCGCCGGGTCGTCCGGCCGGCTGAAGGTGAGCAGACCCTCGGCCATGCCGAACACCTGCTGCAGCGCGGCGCCCAGTGTCGGCCGGATCCGCGAGGTGAACTCACGGGTCATGCGGGCCCCGCCGACCTGCACCAGGCGCAGGCTGGACAGGTCCTCCTCGGCCCACTCGGCCGTCTCCAGCCACAACGTCATGATCGAGGGCACCATGGCGGTGACGGTGGCCCGGTGCCGCTCGATCAGCGGGAAGCAGTCCAGCGGGTTGGGGGTGTCGGCGAGGACCGCGGTGCCGCCGGTGAGGAACGTGCCGACCAGACCGGGGCAGCCGAAGGCGAAGTTGAACTCGATGGGCAGCACGGCGAGGTACACGTCGTCCTCGGTGAGCTCGCACACCTGGGCCGCGCGCCGGGACATGTGGACGTAGTCGTCGTGGGTCCGCGGGATCAGCTTGGGCAGAGCCGTGGTTCCGCCGGACAGCAGGAAGAACGCCACGTCCGACGCGTCCGGCTCGGGCAGCGGCTGCGGGTCGGCGGCGGCCGCCTCGAGTTCGGCGACCGAGACGAAGCCGTCGGTCTTGGCGCCCAGCACGAACAGGGAGGTGAGCGTGTCGGTCTCGGCCCTGACCCGCCGGGCCAGTTCGAGGTGGTCGTGGCCGCGGTGCGTCTCGGGCACCAGGTAACCGACCGCGCCGCTCAGCCGGACGAGATGGACGATCTCAGTGACCCGGTGCGCCGGCAGCGAGAAGACCAGCTTGACGCCCAGCCGCATCAGCCCGAAGGCGATCGCCACGAACTCCGGCACATTGGGCAGCTGGACGACGACACGGTCACCGGCGCGCAGGCCGTGCGCGGCGAACCCGGCCGCCAGCCGGTCGGCCCAGCGGTCGAGTTCGGCGTAGCTGACGCGCCGGCCGCCGTGGATCAGGGCGGGCTTGGCGCCGTACGACCGCGCGGCCTCGCGGAGCATCGTGCCGAGGGTCTCGCCCTCCCAGACGCCCTGGTCGCGGTAGCGGCGTGCGACGTCCTCGGGCCAAGGGGTGAATCCGTCGAGCATGTCGTCGCTCCTACTCGGACTCGGTGGTGGACGAGGACGGCGGCGTGGACGAGGAGCCGGTGGCCGGGGAGCCGGCCGTGGGGGCGGACTCGGTGATGCGGACGACGGCGGCGCCGGCCTCCATTCCCGTGCTCGCGCCGATCAGCAGGACATGGTCGCCGGGCCCGACCTGGCCGGTGCGCCACACATGCTCCAGGCCCAGGAAGAGGTCGGCCGCGCCGGTGTGCCCGATGGTGCTGACGTGCTCCCAGACCGCCTTGTCGTCGGGGACGTCGAGGGGCAGCAGGAACATCGCCTCCAGGGCGGGACGGCCGAAGCCGACATGGCACACCCGGACGATCTGGTCCCATTTCACCTCGGCCTTGTGCAGGGCCCTTTCGGCGACCTCCGCCACCCGGTCGCCGAAGTTCTTGATGGGCGGGGCCTGGCCCGCCGCCCACTGCTCGCGGACCTTTTCGGCGCGCTCGGCGAAGTTCAGCCCGCGGCCGCGCGTGACGCCGGGCGGGAACAGCTCCTCGCCGGCGCGGTGCAGGATCTCCATGGAGGAGTCGGACAGCGAGTCCAGGGCGAGCAACTCGGCGAAACCGGACCGGCGCGACAGCACCACGGCCGAGCCCGCGTCGGCGAGCACGAACAGACCCGAGGCGCGCCAGCGGTCCACCCCGGGGGTGGAGTAGTTGTCGCCGGTGGTGATCAGGGCGGCTTCGTGCGTCGGGTCGGCGATCAGGCGGTTGGCGGCGATGTCCAGTGAGGCCAGCATGCCGAGGCAGCCCTGCTTGATCTCCACGGCGGGCACCGGACGGTCGATCGTCCGGTTGAGGACGTAGTGCACCGCCGACCAGCCGTCGGGGCCCTGGTGATGGGTGTAGCTGTGCAGCAGGAGGCCGATGTCGTCCGGGCCGTGCCCGGAGTGGGCCAGTGCGGCCCTGGCCGCGTCGATCGCCATCTGCGGGGCCGGCGTCGACTCGCTCACGGCGACGGACCGCATGCCGGAGGCCTGGCGCGCCTCCTCGTCGTACAGTCCCTCGGCGACCGCACGCTCGGCCGGGAACAGAGGCGGCAGGTGGCTGCCGATCCCGGCGAGATACAGGTTCGCAGTCCTCATCGAGCCGACTCCTTCGTGTCCTTCGTGCCCGGGTGCGAGTGCTGGTCCGGGCGGGTGCTGGCGCTGCGTGGCGGCACGGACGTACGGGGAAAGCGCCCCGGCCGCGGTGATCCGGGTCGATCCGGGCCGAGGCCGCCCCGGATCCGGCGGGCGCCGCACTGCCGGGGCGTGCTGTGCGGGGTGCGGCGGACGGGGTGGTGCATCGGCGGCAAGCACACCACCGGGGCTGCCGGGCCTCATGAGTGGGCGGCACTCAAGCACGCGCCGCCGCCGCCTGTGCGACGTGAGGGCGCCGGCCGTGCAGCACCGGTGGAGCACTGGTGGAGAACCGGGGGAGCGCCCGGGGCAGTGGCGCCCCGGTGGCCGAATTGAGTGGCGACTACTCGCGCCGTCGTCCTGGCCGAATTGATGTGCTGCTCCCTGCGCAGCCGCCGGGTGAGATCCGCAGCGCGGCCGGGTCCTGTCCTCCCGGAGCCGTCCGGATCACCAGACAGCACCAGGCGAACGCCGGTGAGCGGGGGGTGCGCCACCGCCCCGCCGTCCCGGGCGGATCCGCGAGCCGATCCGCAGGACACAACCCAGGGCACACACGAGGGAGATACCGATGTCGCGTTCGCGTCCGGAACCCGGTGACTGGTCGACCCCGGCCGAACTGGTCGAACTGCAACGGTCCCAGCTGCCGAGGGTTCTCGCGCAGGCGCTGCGGTCGCCGTTCTACGCGGCCCGCTACGAGGGAGTCACCCCGCCGCGCGGCGCGGACGACTTCGCGGGCATCGCGCTGACCACCAAGCAGGACCTGCGCGACCAGTACCCGTTCGGGATGCTCGCCGTCGAGCGCGAGCGGCTCGCCACCTACCACGAGTCCAGCGGCACCGCCGGCGAGCCCACCGCCTCGTACTACACGGAGGAGGACTGGACCGACCTCGCCGAGCGGTACGCCCGCAAGTGGGTCGGCATCAACCCCTCGGACACCTTCCTGGTCCGCACCCCCTACGGCCTGGTCATCACCGGCCATCTCGCGCAGGCCGCAGGCCGGTTGCGCGGAGCGACCGTCGTCCCCGGCGACGCCCGCTCGCTGGCCACCCCGCTCTCGCGCATGGTGCGTGTGCTCACGTCGCTCGACGTGACGCTCACCTGGTGCAATCCGACCGAGATCACCATGCTGGCGGCGGCCGCCAAGGCGGCGGGTCTGCGCCCGGACAAGGACTTCCCCGCCCTGCGCGCCATGTTCACCGCCGCCGAACCGCTCACCGAGGTCCGCCGTCGGCGCCTCAGCGAGATCTGGGGCGGCATCCCCGTCGTCGAGGAGTACGGCTCCACCGAGACCGGCACCATCGCCGGGCAGTGCCCACAGGGCCGTATGCACCTGTGGGCCGACCGCGCCGTCTTCGAGGTGTACGACCCGGAGACCGGCGCGCTGTCGGCCGAGGGCCGCGGCCAGATGGTGGTCACTCCGCTGTACCGCGACGCGATGCCGCTGCTGCGCTACAACCTCGCCGACGAGGTCGAGGTGTCCACCGGGGCGTGCGCGTGCGGGTGGCTGCTGCCGACCGTCACGGTGCTCGGCCGGGCCGGCGCCGAACACACCGTGGGCTCGGCCGTCGTGACCCAGCAGCGGCTGGAGGAGCTGGTGTTCTCCCTCCCGATCGAGTACGAGGTGATGTTCTGGCGGGCCATGGCGCACTCCGACGTCCTGCGACTGGAGTTCGAGGCGCCGGAGGCGGTGCGCGACCGGGCCGTCAAGGAACTGGGCGCGGCCCTCGACCGGGAACTGGGCGTCCCGCACCGGATCACCGGCCTGCCCCAGGGCACGCTCGTGCCCACGGAGGCGCTGACCGCCCGGCGCGACATCCTCAAGGCCCGCTACCTCTTCGCCGAGGGCGAGGACTGGGACAAGGCGGTCATGTACTTCTGACGCCCGCCGCGCATGCCCCCAGACCAGGACCTTCCCCTTCCCTCGCGCCCGCAGGCCGTCCGCGAGAGAACTCCCACGTCGTCCCCCGAGATCGGCATCGAACCGTGAGCGGTGACTCCATGAGTGAGCTGTCCCCCCTGTCCCCCAGCCCGTCCGAGCCGATCGCGGTCGTCGGCGTCGGCTGCCGCTTCGCCGGCGGCGCCGACTCCCCGCAGGCACTGTGGGAGCTGCTGATGGACGCGCAGGACGCGTCCGGGCCGATACCGCAGGACCGGTGGGCGCCGCAGCGCGCACTGTCCCGGGAGAACGCGGCCGTCCTGACCCGCGTGACCCAGCGGGGGTCCTTCCTCGACGACATCTCCGGCTTCGACGCCGCCTTCTTCGGCATCTCCGCGACCGAGGCGCGCCAGCTCGACCCGCAGCAGCGCATCGCTCTGGAGGTCGCCTGGGAGGCCCTGGAACACGCCGGCATCCCGCCCACGTCCCTCGCCGGCACCGACACCGGCGTGTTCATCGGCGTCGGCACCGACGACTACGGCCGCCGCCTGCTGGAGGACCTGCCCGGTGTCGAGGCATGGACCGGCATCGGCTCCTCGCTGTGCGGCGTGCCCAACCGCGTGTCCTACACCCTCGACCTGCGCGGCCCGTCGCTCGCCGTCGACACCGCCTGCTCGTCGTCGCTCGTCGCCGTGCACCAGGCGTGCGCGAGCCTGCGCAGCGGCGAGGTGCCGGTGGCGCTCGCCGGCGGGGTGATGCTGATGGCGGGCCCCGGACTGACGACCGTGCTCGACCTGGCGGGTGCGATCTCGCCGGACGGCCGCTCCAAGGCCTTCGACGAGGCCGCCGACGGGTACGGCCGCGGCGAGGGCTGCGGCGTCGTCGTGCTCAAGCGCCTGTCCGACGCCGTCCGCGACGGGGACCGCGTCCTCGCCCTGATCCGCGGCAGCGCCGTCCACCAGGACGGCCGCACCGAAGGCATCATGGCGCCCAGCCCCACGGCGCAGGCGCACCTGCTGCGCAAGGCCTACGAGGCGGCGGGCGTCGCCCCCGGCGAGGTCGACTACGTCGAGGCGCACGGCACCGGCACCCGGGTCGGCGACCCCATCGAGGCGGCGGCCCTCGCCCAGGTCGTCGGCGACCGGCCCGAGGGCCGGCGCCCCTGCCTCATCGGCTCCGTGAAGACCAACATCGGGCACTGCGAGGCGGCCGCCGGAATCGCCGGCCTCATCAAGACCGCGCTCGCCATGGAGCACGGCGTCATCCCGCCGACCCTGTCCGTCGGCGGCCCGCGCCGGGACATCCCGTGGGAGACCTCCGGGCTGCGCCTGGTCACCGAGCCGACCGCGTGGCCCGACTCCGGCCGCCCGCGCCTCGCGGGCGTGGCGAGCTACGGCTACGGCGGCACCATCGCGCACGTCGTCCTGGAACAGGCCCCGCCCGCGACGCGGACGGCCGGATCCGCGCCCGCGCTTCGCGCGCCGGACGCCGTCCGAACCGCGACCGCCGAGCCCTGCGCCCCGACGCTGTACCCGCTGTCCTCGGCCACCGGCTCCGGCCTCGCCGCACAGGCCCGGCGCCTCGCCGGCACGCTCGACGGCCACGCGCTCGCCGACATCGGTCACACTCTCGCGCACCGCCGCGCCCACCTCGGCGCCCGCGCCGCCGTCGTCGCCGGCAGCCGGCGCGAACTCGCGGAGGGCCTGGCCGCGTTGGCCGAGGGCGAGCCGCATCCGCAGGTCGTCACCGGCGAGAGCGCGCACCCGGTGGAGGGCCCCGTGTGGGTCTTCTCCGGCCATGGCGCGCAGTGGGCGGGCATGGGACGCGAACTCCTCGACGAGGAGCCGGTGTTCACCGCGGCGATCGACCGGCTGGGGCCGGTCTACGCCGAGGAGATGGGCATCACCCCGCGTCAGGTGCTCACCAGCGGCGACCTCGACTCGGTGGACGTCATCCAGTCCATGCTGTTCGCCGTCCAGATCGGCCTGGCGGCGGTCTGGCGCCGGTACGGCGTGACCCCGGGCGCGATCATCGGGCACTCCGTCGGCGAGATCGCCGCCGCCGTCACCGCCGGGGTGCTGAGCGAGGAGGACGGCGCACGGCTCATCTGCCGCCGCTCCGTGCTGCTGCGCAAGGTCGCCGGTCAGGGCGCCATGATCATGGTGGACCGGCCGTTCGACGAGGTGCGCGAACGCATCGGCGCCACCGACAGGCTGTGCGCGGCCATCGCCGCCGCCCCGTCGTCCACCGTCGTCGCCGGGGACGTCCCGGCCGTCGAGGAGGCCGCCGCGGCCTGGGCCGCAACGGGCTGGACCGTCCGCCGCATCGACTCCGACGTGGCCTTCCACAGTCCGCACATGGACGAGGCGGCGGCCGACCTCGCCGCCGCCGTCGCCGACCTCGAGCCGCGCACACCGCGGGTGCCGGTGTACCTCACCGCCGTCGAGGACCCGCGGTGCGGCCGCCGCCAGGACGCCGGCTACTGGGCGGCCAACCTGCGCAACCCGGTCCGCTTCCACCAGGCGGTCCAGGCCGCCGTCGAGGACGGTCACCGGCTGTTCCTGGAGATCTCCGCGCACCCGGTGGTCAGCCACTCGATCGCCGAGGTCGTCTCCCCTGTGCCCGGCGCCCTGGTCACCCCTTCCCTGCGCCGCCACCAGCCCGAACGGAGCACACTGCTCGCCTCGTTGGCGCGGCTGCACTGCCACGGCGTCCCGGTCGACTGGTCGGTCCTGCAGCCCGCGGGCCGCCGTGCCGGCCTGCCGACGACCGCGTGGCAGCACGACCGTCACTGGGTCGACGCCCGTACCCGCACGCAGCCGCCGGTCGACACGCTGCTCGGCTTCGAGACCGCCGTGCACGGCTCGCACACCCGCGTCTGGCAGACCACCCTCGACCTGCGCACCCGCCCCTACCCGCGGCGCCACCCCGTCCTCGGCACGGAGATCGTGCCGGCCGCCGTGCTGATCAACACCTTCCTCACCGCGGGCCACACCGACGACCTGAGCGACGTGCGGCTGCGCCAGCCGGTCGTGGTGCCGCAGACGGAGACGCGCGAGGTGCAGATCGTGCGCGAGGGCACGGCACTGCGGCTCGTCTCGCGCGGCCTCGGCGCCCCGGACACGGCGTGGGCCACGCACACCCTGGCCACCGTCGGCGCCGCCGAGCCGGTGGAGCCCGTCACGGTGGAGGCGCGCGAGGCGCTCGACGGCCGACACGTCGTCGACCGCCTCGCCGAGCTCGGCGTGGCCGACATGGGATATCCCTGGACGATCGACGAACTGCGCCGCGGCGAAGGCGCGTTGACGGCCGTCGCGAGCGCCCCCATGGACCGCAGCTGGGCGGCGGTCCTGGACGCCGCGCTGTCCATGGCGTCGGTCGTCTTTCCCGGCCCCGCCGTGCTGCGCATGCCCGCCCACATCGACCAGGTCACGCGGACCGGAGCGGCGCCGCGCCGGGCGACCATCGCCGTACGGCAGGACGCCGACTGTCCCACCACCGTGCACGTCGACATCCGCGGCGAGGGGGACGACGCCGAGGCGTGGCTCTCGCTGCGCGGGCTCCACTACGGCGAGCTGGAGGGCGAGTTGTCGGACGAGGGCCTGGGCGCCGGCCGCTTCGACGTGACGTGGCAGTCGTTCCCGGTGGACCCGACCGCGCAGACCACGCTGACCGGCCGCACGGTACTGGTGCTCGGACCGACCGAGCTGGCCCGCTCCCTGGTGCCCGAGGCCGCGGCGCACGGCGCGACCGTGAGCATCGACCGGACGGCTCTCGCCGACGCCGAGCACGTCCTGTTCGCACCGGGGATACCGGCCGGCGTGGACGTGGCCCGGGCCGCCGACGTAGCCGTCGAGTTCGCCAGGCTCGTCGCCGAGGTCGCCGCGCTGCCGGGCCGCAAGCCCCTGCTGTGGTGCCTGACCGGCGGCGTGCGCGAGGCGCTCTCGCCGGACGCGCTCGCCCAGGCGCCGCTGTGGGGCATGGGCCGCGTCGCCGCGAGCGAGCACCCCGAGTTCTGGGGCGGTGTCGTCGACCTCGCGGCGGGGCCGCTCGGTGAGCGCAGCGCCCGGCTGCTGCTCAACCTGCTGCACCTCAGGCCCGCCGAGCCCGTGGTCGCCGTCGCCGAGGACGGCGTCCGGGTGCCGCGGCTGGTGCCGGCCGAACCCGCCCCGCACGACGAGCCGTTCGCCTGCCGACCCGACGGCACGTATCTGATCACCGGCGGTCTCGGCGTGCTCGGCCTGGAACTCGCCGGGCACCTGGCCGAGCGCGGCGCGCGACGCATCGTGCTCCTGGGCCGCACCCCCGTGCCGCCGCGGGCCCGGTGGTCGGACGACGACGCCCGGGTCGGGGCGCTGCGGCGGCTGGAGGCGGCCGGCGTCACGGTCCGCACCGTCGCGGCCGACATCACCGACCCGGTGTCGACCCGCGCGGCGCTCGACGCGCTCGACCTGCCGCCCGTCCGGGGCGTCGTACACGCCGCCGGCACCGTGCACAGCGCCCTGATGCACCGCCTGGCCGAGGACGACCTGCGCGCGGTGATGCGGCCCAAGGTCGACGGCGCGCTCGTGCTGCACGAGCTGTTCCCGCCGGGATCCACGGACTTCTTCGTGCTGTTCTCCTCCGCCGGCCCGTTGCTCGGCCTGCCCGGCCAGGCCGCGTACGCGGCTGCCAACACCTTCCTCGACGTGCTCGCCGCGCACCGGCGCGGCGCCGGCCACCAGGAGACGGTGTCGCTCGCCTGGACCAGCTGGCGCGGCCTCGGCATGGCCACCTCGGCCGAGGCCACCGACGCGGAGCTCGCGGCCCGCGGCACCACCGACATCGCCCCGGAGCAGGCGCTGCGCGCCTTCGACCAGACGGTCGCGCACCCGGCGAGCCCGCTGGTGGCCGTGCTCGGCCTGCGCCACGGGCACACCGGTCCGCGGCCCGCGCTGCTGGCCGAACTCGCCCGGGGCGACGCCGGGAAGCCGGCCGAGGTGCCCGACTGGGTCGGCCTGTCCGGCGACGAACTGGTCGCCTACCTGCTGGACGAGGTCCGGGCCCGGGTCGCCGCCGTGCTCGGGGTCCAGCCCGCCGCCGTCGGCCTGCACCGGTCGCTGACCGAGGCCGGCGTCGACTCGCTGCTCGCCACGGCCGTGCGCGTCGCGCTCGAACGCGATCTGGGCATCGTGCTGCCGGCCACCCTGCTGTGGAACTACCCCACGGTGAGCGACATCGTCGGCTACCTGACCGCCGCGCTGAGCGACGACCACGCCGAGCAGGAGCAGCCCACGGCCTGACGGCCGGGAGGCTCGCGGAGCACGGCGCACAGCTGCCGCCGCCCTCGCCACCGTCGACCGGGTGCGGCCGGTCCGGGGAGGGCGGCGGCCGTCGTGCCCCGGGGCGGGGGAGGCCGGCCGACCGTCGTGCCGGACCGCCGACGACGGCCTGCGGGGTGGCCCGGACATGTTGCTC